>JAUXGY010000485.1 GCA_030621805.1 Kiritimatiellales bacterium
TCGGTTTTGTTGCTCGGGGTGGTGGCCTATTTTACTTTGCAGGTGAAACACGATGTTTCCGAACGGTATATATACGGTGCAACTGCACTCGCCGCAGAGAGGCTCAGTAGCATAAAGGATTCGATCGAAGCGTCGCTCGAAGAAGTCCGCAAGTATGGGGAATCCGGAGTGGTTTCGCTCTCCGAACCCGATAAGCTTAGAAACTTGCTTCTGCCAAAGGTTGAGGATCGCCTGCTTTCCGGGATCAGTATCGCGGATGCCGATGGGCGCAGCTATTTTATCCAGCCCAATGGTTCTGAACGAAAACCTTCCGAAGCGGATGGCTTCGATCCTCGGGATCGTCGGTGGTATAAGGGTGCGCTGGAAACCGAGGGCACGTATTGGACCGAGCAGTACCGTTTCCATACGCTACAGCAGGAGGGTATTACCGCGGCAGTAGCCTATGCCCCGCCAAAAGGGAAGGGTCGATCTGTGGTGGCGTTCGATATCCTCCACGCCGATCTTTATCGTGAACTCAAGGAGATGGCCCCCAGTACGAATAGTGAACTGTTTACGTTTCATCGGGCCGAGGGGGCCGATCCTTCCCGTTTTATTCTCGTTGATCCCGAAGCGTCGCCACTGATTCAAAAAGCATTCTCCTTATGGCCCGGGGAATCTGTTTCCGGAAGGGAGGTTGTCTCGTTTCTTCATGAGGGGAAAATGTGGTGGTGTGGTTTCCAGGATTTAGAAATAGGCAGGGAAGGGGGATGGATCGGGGTGGTGATGCCGGAATCCGACATCGACGGCGACGTGAGCCGTCGCCGCATCTTCCTGTGGGGATATGGGTTAATCTCGATCGTCCTTTCGCTCGGGCTGGCCTTTTGGCTGTCGCGCCGCTACGGGCGATCCTCAACGGTGTTCGATGATACCGAAAGCGGGATCCTTGCCCTGATCGCCAAAGGCGAAAATCGTTATGTAGAATTTAAGTCCACCCTGCGCATGAACCTGCATTCCAAGAAACCGGGTAAGGAAATCGAGATGGCCTGGCTCAAGGGCGTTGCCGCATTCCTCAATACCGATGGAGGAACGCTATTGCTCGGTGTGACCGATGACGGTGAAATTACGGGACTTGAACAGGATGTATTTGAAAACGAGGATAAATGCCGTTTGCATTTCAAGAATCTAATCGCCACTCATATCGGCGCGGAGATGTCCAAGCACATTCGCTTTGTCTTGGTTGCTGTGGCCGGTAAAACCGTAGGTATTGTTCATTGCTCCCGCACTCGCTCGCCCGTCTTCCTGAAAAATGGAAATAAGGAAGCATTTTACATTCGCAATGGCCCGTCTTCCGATGAACTCCCTGTTAGCAAGGCGCTCAAATACATTAAGCAAAGAAAATAAGGGGAATTTTGATCTCCGATTTCTGAATGCCGATTTGCGGGTCTCCGACGGGGTGCTATAAAGGGGTATGGGCACAGACCATCCGAAAATCAAAATTCAAAATTCGGAAATCAAAAATGAAATTGTTCGACTGCCATAATCATATTCAGGATCAACATCTGTTCCCAATGCTTGAAAAAGTGATGGAAAACGCTCGCTTGGCGGGTGTTGAGAAGATGGCGGTCAAGGGATGCTGCGAGG
>JAUXGY010000128.1 GCA_030621805.1 Kiritimatiellales bacterium
GCTCGATCTTTTCTGCCGGGAGGGCCTCACTGCCGCCATGCCCGCCAAAACGGGTGCTGGTAGTGAGCGCGGTGCGCCTGTAGGAGTCGTATTGCTTGGGCCAGTTTTTGCCCCAAACCTCTGGATCCGTCGTATCTTCGGTCACCTCGACCAAGCGGATGTAGGGGTTGCGGGATTCGCTCTTGCGCTCGAAAACATTGACGAGCAGGGCTGTGACTCCTATTGCAACGATGGCTACAACCACGATGATACTGATGAATATCCCCGCGCTTCCCGATTTTCTATTGATCTCATTCATGGTTTTTCCTTTCCCTTTGTAGTCCGCGATCTGCTGGGCCAATCCCCGTCGGCAACGCACCGTGACCCACCGAGGCATGGCAATGAATACAGCTGACGGCATCCGGGTCGTTTACATTTCTCTTAAATAGTTCATGCACCATGTCGTCATGGCAACTCACACAGTTGTGCTGCAGAATGCCACTGTTCTTTTCCTTGATCATGATCGGCTCTTGAAAGTTCTGCGTCGTGAAGGCCTTGGAGTGGTGATATCCGTTTTCCGCTTTCGCAATGTATTTGGCAATGAACGTATGTGGCAGGTGGCAATCGACACAGCCCGCCACCGCATGGTGGCTTGATTTCTGCCATGACTCATATTGTGGCGTCATGATGTGGCAGTTAGCGCAGGCCTTGGGGTCCGTGCTGAAATAGGACAGTCCTTCAGCATACCGAAAGGTGAATGCCCCGGTTCCAATCAGCAATCCAAGCAGGACGGCCAGTATCGATGACTTTTTATCCAGAACCATGTGCGTTACCCCTACTCCTCTTTCGCGCCTTGATATAGAATTCACGATGCCCGACCCTTTCAAGTATTCAAAGACCTATTTAACAGAAACATCATATTTAAATACGATTCCATTAAGTGGCTCTCCCTCACTTCCGGCTTGCTTCCAAACGGTCCAATCAGTATGAGGAACAACCCGTTAATAAAACGGAATATAAACAGAGAAACCACAATGAGCGAGAACACGCTAAAAACCTATTTGGTAAACGTCCTTGGTTGCAAGGTTAACCAATACGATGCCCAACAAATTGAACAACTGCTTGAAGGGTATGGCCTGCACAAAGTTGACTTAGCGGATGATGTCGATCTGGTCGTGATCCACACGTGCGGAGTAACGGCCGCCGCCGCGCAAAAATCGCGCCAAACCATCCGCCGCATGCAACGCGACAATCCCCTCGCCCATATTGCCGTCACCGGTTGCGCCGCGACCGACGAACTGACCCAGATCGATCAGGAGCCTGTCATCCGCATACCGGCCGGAGCCGACTGGCTCCGGCATCTGGCCACCGCGCTTGAACCCCTCGACCTCCCCAACCATGGCCTGGCCGGGAACATTGAAACCGACGCCTTTCCCATCTCCGACTTTGGCGACCACACCCGCGCCTTCCTCAAGGTGCAGGATGGGTGCGATATCGGCTGCTCTTTCTGCATCATTCCGCAACTCAGAAAACAGCCGCGCGATAAATCCATCAAAGAGGCCGTGTACGAAGCCACATTGCTCACCGAAAAAGGCTACCGCGAGCTCGTCGTCACCGGTGTCAGTGTTGGACTCTACGGCCGCGACACCGACTCATCGCTCGCCGAATTGCTACGCCATCTTGTCAAGGTTCCAAACATCGGTCGAATCCGCCTCTCCAGCCTGCACCCCGGCGAATTGACCGAAGACCTTTTAGAGGTTTGGTCCTCCTCCCCCAACCTTATGCCGCACCTGCACCTCTCCCTCCAATCGGGTTCCGATGCGGTCCTGCATGCCATGCGTCGTGGCTACACGGCCGACGAATACTACGCCGCCGTCGAACGCGCCCGCGCCGTACTCGACAACCCGGCTTTCACGACCGACGTCATCATCGGCTTCCCCGGCGAGACCGACACCTACTTCGAGGAAGGCTACGCGTTTTGTAAAAAGATCGGTTTCTCCCAAATGCACACCTTTACCTATTCGCCTCGTCCCAAAACCATCGCCGCCAAAATGGGTCGGCAGGTTAACGGGGCAATCGCCACCGAACGCAGTGCGCGGTTACGGAAACTCGGCGAAGAAATGGCGCTGGCCTATCACCGCCAATTTCTCAACCAAAAAATCGACGTGTTAGTGGAAGGCGTGAAAGATGGAGTGGCGCACGGCTATTCCGAACACTACATTCCCGTCGAGTTCTCCGCCGCAGAAGCCCAACGCGGCGAAATCGTTGCCATTGAACCAACCGAAGCCAGCGCGACCGGCCTTAAGAGGTAGGGCGCGATCGCCGTGCGCGCCGCACGTACGCAAAGCCAGCACCCCGAGCCGCTCGTGCATGCGGACAGCCCGGCGGTCTGTCCCTACCGGACGTATTTCCAAGATGAATAACCTTTAATCCCCGCCCGCCACTCCTATAATCCAGCGCAGTTTAATTATGGAAGAGATGGACAACAATTTGGACGGCGAAATCCGACTGTGGCAAGAGAAGCTTTTTAAGCGTTCGATCCGCCGTACCCGCAAATCGAATCGGCTCGAAGAGCTCATCGGGCGCACGTCCGGCCTGCAGTGCCTGGAGGTCAGCGCAGGCGACGGCATACTCAGCACCCACTTGCGCAACCTCGGCGGAAGCTGGAAAACCGTCACCTCCACCGAGATCGCCGCGGCCTCCGTCGATAGCGATGGCACCGAAGCCGCCACACTGATCGACCACGGAAAGCTCTCCTTTGATGACCAGAGCTTTGATGTCGTCGTGATTATCGATGCTCTCAAAGGCCTTTCTGCCGACCAAGACTTCATCCGCGAATGCCATCGAATCCTTAAAGCGGACGGATGGGTGGTCATCAGCGAAAGGTATCGGCGGCCCGCCAGCCTCGTTGCCCTACTCCAACGCCTGTTCGGAATCTCGCCCGTGGCAAGGGGGCATAAACGAAACGGCTACACGAGTAGCGAACTTTACAACATCCTCAAGGATGGATTCGATGTGCCCGAAACCATTGCCTACTCCAATGGCTTGCTCGAAGCCGCCTCTACCCTCGGGGAGTTTTTCCAAAAACTAATTCTTGGACATGCCTACTGGTTGGTCCCCAAAAAACCCGGAAAGGATATGCTCTACCGCTACCGCCGCTTAAACACGCTGGCCAGCCTTGCCTATCCCCTGCTCTGGATCCTCTCACTATTTGAGTTTCTGCCGGGCCATAAACTACTCGTTAAAAGCCGCCGCCGTCCTTGGCGCCCGCGCAAGACCCCCAAACTCGTCGATGGTCGTTCCATCGCCGAAGCCGCCATCAACACCAAGATCGGAACCGCTGCCCCTTTTTAGGTAAACCACGGAATACACAGAATACACGGAAAAACAGATACTGACCGAGTTCCGTGTATTCTGTGTATTCCGTGGTTCAAAAAAACCATGAAGAACAGCTACCGCACATTGGAACAGGCCATCGGTTACCGCTTTAAAAAGAAGGCCGTGCTCGAACTTGCCCTCACGCATCCCTCGTTCCGATACGAAAACCCGTCAGCGAACGACGACAACCAGCGACTCGAATATCTTGGCGATGCCGTGCTCAGTCTCATTTCCGCCGATTACCTTTTCAAGCATAATCCCGAGGCCCGCGAAGGGGATATGTCCAAATTGCGTAGCCGCCTCACCGAAGACCGCAAGCTTGCTCAAATCGGCGTTGCGCTAGGCCTTAGTGAATTCCTTAAATTGGGACACGGTGAAGAAAAGAACGGCGGCGCCCAGCGTCCCTCAAACCTGGCCGATGCCGTCGAAGCCCTTATCGGCGCCGCATGGATCGACGGCGGTGCCCGTGCCGCGAATAAAATTTTCAGGACGGTCTTCATTCCCGAACTCGACGAACTCAAGGAAGCCAGCGCCAAGAGCAATCCCAAGGGCGACCTTCAGGAATACGCGCAAAGCCATGGCTTCGACATTCCCGTCTACGAAACCATCGAAACGTCCGGCCCCGAACACAACCGGGTTTTCACCCTTAAAGTTACTGCCTGCGGAAAAATATGGAACGCCTCCGCCAGCAGCAAACGCGAGGCCGAACGCCTCGCCGCGCTTAAAGCCTTGGAAGATGTCGTCTAGAACGAGGGAACGGCGGCGAGGAGCTTGCGGGTATATTCATGCTGCGGGTTGTCGATGACATCGGCAACGGGGCCTGCTTCGACAATTTCGCCATTATACATCACCGCAACGCGGTCACAAAGATTACGAACTACGGCGAGGTCGTGACTGACGAACAGGAAGGCCAGTTTGCGGGTGGCACGCAGGTCTTCGAGCAGGTCAAGAATCTCGGCCTGAATGGAGACATCGAGTGCGGAGACGGGTTCGTCGGCCACGAGCAGATCGGGTTCCAAGGAAAGGGCGCGGGCAATACAAATGCGCTGGCGCTGACCCCCACTAAACTGGTGCGGATAGCGATAGGCCCAGTCGGCCTGCATGCCCACCGATTCAAAGAGATCAATCACCATCTCCATGCGCTCCGTACGCGACTGGCCAATGCGGTGGACCGTCAGGACATCGACAATGGCATTGCCCACCTTGATGCGTGGATTGAGGGAGCCGTAAGGATCCTGAAAAACCATCTGGACTTCCTGCCGGTAGGTTTTCAGGGCTTTGCCTTGCAAGGTGGAAACATCGTTCCCTTTAAAGAGAATCTTTCCGGACGTTGGATCGGTTAGCCGGATGATGGCTTTTCCGAGTGAACTTTTTCCGCATCCGCTCTCGCCGACCAGACCCAGGATTTCGCTAGGGGAAATATCCAGCGAGACATCCTTCACGGCATGCAGGGACTGGCGACCATGGCCATAGATAACATTCAACTCTTCAACTTTAAGCAGCGGTTCCATTGTTTAATCCTTCGCAGGGTGTAGACGCGGGACGGCGGCCATGAGTTGCTTGGTATATTCGTGCTGTGGTTTGTACAGGATTTGTTCAGTCGATCCTTCCTCCACCACCTTACCCTTCTGCATGACGTAGACGCGGTCGGCAAGGTCGCCCACAATTCCAAAGTTATGAGTAATCATCAGCACAGATAGCCCGACCTTCTCGCTGAGTTCGGCGAGGAGATTGAGAATTTCGCGCTGAACGGTAACATCGAGGGCCGTCGTCGGTTCATCGGCCACAAGCAGTTCCGGCGAGCAGGCGAGCGCCATGGCGATCATGCAGCGTTGGAGCTGTCCGCCGCTCATTTGGTGCGGATAGGAAGGCGCGAGGCGAACGGGCAAGTGCACAAGATCGAGCAGACGATTGACCTCTTTCTTTCGGTCTATCCCTTTGCGATGGAGTTTGAGAGCCTCTTCGATCTGCCAGCCGATAGTGAAAACCGGGTTGAAGGAAACCATGGGCTCCTGAAAAATATAAGAGATCTGACTGCCGCGAATCTTGCGTAGCTCGGGATCAGAGAGCGACAGCATATTTTGCCCGCCAAAGATAATTTCGCCGCCGGCATACTTTGCGGCACGCGGCGCAAGCTTAGTGAGAGCCAGCGCACTGATGCTTTTTCCACTACCGCTTTCCCCCACCACGGCAACCGTTTCGCCATGGCCGATGGTGAAGGAAATATCGTCAACGGCCTTGAGCAGGTCGTCGCCCGATCCAAAGTGGATACTGAGGTTGCGGACTTCTAAAATATTTTTTGCCTCTGTCATGCTTTTTCTATCCCGAGTTTAAACACTCGTTCGCGATGCTCACTAAAGTCACGAAGTACACCAAAACAAGATTCTCTGTGTTGCTTTGTGCTCTTCGAGCCTTCGTGTTTTATTATTTGTTTAATCATTGAGGCGAGGATCCAATGCGTCGCGCAGGGCGTCGCCGAGGAGGTTGAAGGCCAGCACAAGCAGGAAAACCGCCAGGGTTACGAAGGTCATTTCCCACCACATGCCCTGCCAAAGGCGCATGCGGGCGCTATTGATCATCAGCCCCCACGAGGGTTCGCCCTGTACGCCGATACCGAGGAAGCTCATGACGACTTCGGTGCC
>JAUXGY010000406.1 GCA_030621805.1 Kiritimatiellales bacterium
TCCTCCGAAACCTTCCGTGCCTTGAACTCCTTTTCGGCATGGCGGATGGCCATCATCGGGGAGAGGTTATCGAGCACGGCAACCGCATTTTCGGCATAGCTCCCCGAGTCTGTGACCCGCAGCCCGCGACCCCCGGAAAAGGAGTGCCGCGAACCCAGTTTTTTCCCGCGAATGGATACCCGGGTTTGCCAACCCGGGCGCATGCTCACCGTAACGCCCTCTTCCTTAGCCGCCTTTATGGCGGCGAGTTGCCCGGCATCCAGCCGCAAGGGTTGCGTATGCGTGTTTTGCGTTGCAAGTGCTTCGGAACAAACCGTCCATACCAACAAAATCACCGTAAAAACCAACTTGTTTAACAAGGAAATTTTCTCACAAAACACAATACACCCCCCGATTTCATACTTCAATTTTCAGTCTAAGAACAATAATTGCTACAGGAGCCTCCCCCGGATAACAACTTGTAAATCAATAAAAACAGTACCTTCTACCCCGCAATTATGCGCCCCCAAATTCCCCCACGCCTTCCGTCAGGGTTTCCAGCCTGTTTTGACTGTATTTATGTGGCTATTCAAACCGGGGTTCGATAATGATACCCGCTTTTAAACAGGAGAGGATTTTGAAAAATTTTGAATTGCTGCGCACCGAAGATATCAAGGAACTCAACACCCGTGCAAAGATCTACCGCCACATCCCCACCGGAGCGGAGATTCTTTCGATGGAGAACGATGACGAGAATAAATGCTTCGGTATCTCATTCCGTACGCCGCCCGCGGATTCAACGGGGATCGCGCATATTCTTGAGCACACGGTGTTATGCGGATCGCGAAAATTCCCGGTGAAGGATCCGTTTGTCCAGTTACTTAAAGGCTCGCTCCAAACCTTTCTGAACGCATTCACCTACCCCGACAAGACCTGCTATCCCGTCGCCAGCCAAAACCTAAAAGATTTTCACAACCTGATGGAGGTCTATCTTGACGCCGTCTTCCACCCTCGCATCTCCCATGATTTCTTCATGCAGGAGGGGTGGCATTTTGAACTGGAGTCGCCCGAAGACGAACTAAAGTATAAAGGCGTGGTCTATAACGAAATGAAGGGAGTTTACTCTTCGCCGGACTCGCTACTCATGGAACTCTCCCAGCAATCGCTCTTCCCCGACACGATCTATGGACTAAACTCGGGCGGCGATCCGGCAGCGATCCCTGACTTGACGTATGAGCAGTTTAAGGCCTTTCATGAAACGTTCTACCACCCCTCCAACTCCCGCATCTTTTTCTATGGTAACGACCCGGTCGAAGAGCGCTTCGAACGGCTTGAGGACTATCTGAAAGACTATGAAAAAATCGATCCCCAATCCGGAATCGAGTTTCAGTCCCCGCTACCTAAACCGGTTCGTATTGAAAAGCCCTACGCGGTATCCGCCGACGACGAAAATCCCAAACCGATGTTCACTGTCAACTGGCTTCTTTCTTCACCGACCGATACAGAGCGCGTATTTGCCCTTGAACTACTCGACCACATCCTGCTAGGCACGCCCGCCTCCCCGCTACGCAAGGCACTCATTGAATCTGGCCTTGGCGAAGACCTTACCGGTCACGGCATGGAAACCCAAATGATTCAAATGATGTATTCGATCGGCCTCAAGGGCGTTGAAAGCCAACGTCTTGGCGATGCAGAGGCACTGGTTTCCAAAACGCTGGAGGATTTAGCAACAAACGGCATCGATCCTGCCGATATCGAAGCCGCCATCAACTCCTTCGAATTCGACCTGCGCGAAAACAATACCGGCGGCTTCCCCCGGGGACTATCCCTCATGCTCAAATCGCTCACCTCGTGGAACTATGATGCCGATCCATTGGGACTGGTCGCCTTCGAGGCGCCTTTGCAAGCGGTTAAGAAACACGCGGAGGAACCCGGTTATTTCGAGGGTCTCATTCGAGACTATTTTATCGAAAACACCCACCGCTCCACCGTAGTACTCGTTCCCGATATGGAGCAGGCCGCCCGCACCGAAGCCGCCGAAAAAGCACGCATCGCATCCGCCCGGGAAAAGATGAGTGAAGCCGAGATTGAAAAGATCGTTGTCAACACCGCACAGTTACTGAAGATGCAAGCTACCCCCGACTCTCAAGCGGCGCTGGCGACCATCCCGCTACTGCACCGGGATGATATCGACCCCTCCATTCGTTCCGTGGAACACAACAAAACCAATCTGCACGGCACCACCGTGCTGACCCAAGACCTGTTCACCAATGGGATTCTCTATCTCGATGTGAGCTTTGAGCTGCATGGGTTGGAACAGGACGACATCCCCTAC
>JAUXGY010000419.1 GCA_030621805.1 Kiritimatiellales bacterium
CCCAGTCTATTTTGTCTTTCACGCCAACCGTTTTGTCAATGTAATGCCCATAATTCCCTACGCTTATGCAGAGTCCGAAGCTCGGGGAGCGCAGCCCATCCGATATATCCGAGACCACGCTGATATAATCCGCCACCGCGTGATCATCTCTTTCCCAATCAAGATCCAAGCCGACAAAACCATGCGTGGTTGCCAGAGTCTCTATGGAGTCTATAAAGTTTTGAATCCTGGTCGGATTTCCGATGAGGTCGATCATACCGTCAGTTCGGGTACCTATCCAAAGCTCGGTCGTTGGATTCATAACCGCCTTGAGATCGGCCAAGTGAGCGATCGATGCGGAATCCATCGTAACGGTTCCGGTCGCATCTGGATCAAAACCAAAGTAGATCAGGACATCAAGACTTTGGATCCCATCGACATTTATGCCTTTGGTGTCATGCCGCTCCCATACATAATAGTCGATTCGTTTAAAATCCTGCGCAAAGGAGGCTGCACTGCATAGAGAAAGCATGCAAAGCACAATGCGCCATGTTCGTTTCATTTTATTCTTATAGCTCATCATGTTCCTGTCTCCAGTTAGTTGGTCGTCAGTGCACCAGTCTGTCCCGAAACGGCACGGCAAACCCGGCCAACGCCGGCATCCATCGCGCAAAAAACAACCTATAGCGTACCTTTTTCATAGAAAATGCACCCTAATCTAGACCCCGTTGAACCCCAAGATCTATTGAGCAGAAACCGGAACGGCGAACCGGTTTTTCGCCAAAACCTCTTTTTTTCACTTTTTTCTGTTACGGAGTAAATGAACCATATATTGTGCATTTGTTTTGGGGGAATACCACATATTGTGGAGTACACCACCCGTATTTTCCCCTAAACCACGATAAACACCCGTAATTCAACACGTTTAAAAGAGGCAGAAGGAATGGAAATCAAAGTAAAAAAGAGGGACGCAGCCAGCGTCGACTACGACGAATCAAAAATCTATACCGCCATCAAAAAGGCGGTCCAAAACGCGATCAAAAGCGATGAAGAAGTTCCGCCACACCTGACCACCATTATTAAGGACATTACCGGCAAGCTCGACAACATCATCAAAGGCTATGAGCAGCATGGCAAGGCCGAGGTGGATGTGGAAACCATCCAGGATCTCGTCGAACAACAGTTGATGGGAGCCGGACTCTACGATGTGGCCCGTGCCTATATTCTCTATCGCGAAGAGCACAAAAAAGCCCGCAACCAACGTCTGCGTCCCGACGCTTCATCGATTCAGGACTACATGCTCGTCAGTCGCTACGCCCGCTACCTTCCCGAATTCGGCCGGCGCGAAACCTTTGCCGAAGCCGTCGGTCGGGTATGCGACATGCACCTGCGCCGCTACCCTTCTGCTGAAGAGGATATCCGCTGGGCCTTCGATCAGGTGATCGACAAGCGCTGCCTGCCCTCCATGCGCTCCATGCAATTCGGCGGCAAGGCCATCGAGAAAAACCATGCAAGGATGTACAACTGCACCTTTGGCATCTGCGACCGCGTCGAGTTTTTCCGCGACGGGCTCTTCCTGCTGCTCTGCGGCACGGGCGTAGGCTTTAGCGTCGAGTTCGAACACATCGAAAAGCTTCCCATGCTGGCGGCCTCCGTGGACGAAGGCACCGTGCGCCACTTCAACGTACCCGACACCATCGAAGGCTGGGCCGACGCCATGCAGGAGCTGGTGACTAGTTATGTGGAGGGATACCTCGTTGAGTTTAACTATTCGGATATCCGCCACCGCGGCACCCTGCTCAAAACCTCCGGCGGTCGTGCCCCTGGCCACGTGCCGCTGCGCCGCGCGATCGAACGTGCCCGGAATATTTTTGATGGCGCCCTCGGCCGCAAACTCAAGCCGATCGAAGCCTACGATATCATGATGCACGCGGCTGACGCCGTCATTGCCGGTGGCGTACGCCGCTCGGCCACCATCTGCCTCTTCTCGGCCGACGACGGTGAAATGATGAATGCCAAACGCGGAAACTGGTTCGAGGAAAATCCGCAGCGCGGACGTTCCAACAACTCCGTGAAGCTCATTCGCAACGAAACCTCGAAGGCTCAGTTCCTGCGCATCTTTACCAAGCAGAAGGAGTGGGGCGAGCCCGGCTTCTATTTTGCCAACGACCTCTCGCACGGGTGCAACCCCTGTTGCGAGATTGGCCTGAACCCCCACCTCGAAGTGAAGGACAAGGAGGGCAA
>JAUXGY010000194.1 GCA_030621805.1 Kiritimatiellales bacterium
GACCTCCTCCTTCAGCGGGGTGATACGGAACTGCGCCCCCTGAAAAAAGGTGCGGCGGGAAACAAAGGTTTCATTCAGAGAATCCGTCCTAAAAAGGTAGTCGGAGGTCGCGGCAAGATCGAAAACAGTATCTTCATCGGCCTTGGCCCCCTTCTCCCGAAGATAGCCGACCAAATCCATTAAGGAAAATTCGGCCTCCGAAAGTCGGCCATAATCATCCACCCACTCCGGCAATTCATCCTTCCTCTTTTTCATCGTGCTCCAAAATCGGGGTTTAAAATGGGATATCGTCTTCGTATTCATCGAAGTCGGCGGGGACATCCTTATCGGAAACGGGCGGTTTTTCACTGGCAGCAGGTGCGGCGGCAGCCTCCCCGGCCTGGATTTTCCAACCCTGAAGATTGTTGAAATAGCGGCCATTGTATTCGCGTCCGCGGATATCAAACGTGATGGTTACCTCCTGTCCTACCTGAATGGTATCGAGCAGGCTTACTTTGTCCTGTATAAACTCCAGATTGATTTCTTGCGGATATTTTCCATCCTCGACGGTCACCACTACTTCTCGCTTGGTAAATCCGCTTCCGAACGTCTGTGCATCCTGAATCAATTTCACTTTTCCGGTTAAGTCATATGCCATTTTTCATTCTCCTTCGTTATTAAAATTTTCTCACCCACCGCACCGAGGCGGCAAGCACTCGTCTACATTCTCAACTGCACTCACACGGATTCGACGACTGGGCCGCCATTTCCCCGTGGAGTTCTTCGCAAGCCTCACGAATCAACTTCAAGGCCTGATCAATTTCCTCCTGCGTAACATTGAGTGGAGGAAGCAACCGGAGGACATTACCCGCAGTCGCCAATGAGAGCATCCCTTTTTCCTGCAATTTTTTCTGCAGAGGAAGCGCCGGGACATCCAGCACCAGTCCAAGCAACAGGCCCAACCCCCGAATCCCTGCGATCCACTTCTTGTGCTTCATCGCAATTTCGCAAAGCCCTTCCACTAAGTAGGCACCCATCATCATGGTGTTGGCGAGCAGACCTTCCTCTTCAATGACTCCGATTACCGACAGCGCGGCGGAGCAAGCCAGCGGTGTTCCACCAAACGTGGTGGCATGGTGGCCCACCTGAAATGTATCGGCTAGCGTTGACCCTGCCACAAGGGCTCCGATGGGAAAGCCGTTGCCGAGTCCTTTGGCCAGCGAGAAGGCATCGGGTTGTACGTCATAGTTTTGGAAGCCAAACCATTTTCCCGTCCGGCCCATGCCGCATTGCACTTCGTCGCATAACAACAGAATGCCCTTTTCGTCGCACAGTTTTCGGAGGCCGGGAAGGAATTCCGGGTCGGCAGAGATCACGCCACCCTCCCCCTGCAACGCTTCAACCAACACGGCGGCAGTTTTTGGAGTAATGGCCTCCTCGATGGACTGGAGGTCGTTGAAATTGGCATAGACGAACCCTTCCGGCAGCGGACCGAAGCCCGCCTTCACCTTATCCTGTCCGGTCGCGGTGAGTGTGGCCAGCGTCCGTCCATGGAACGACTGCCGCATGCTGACGATTTCATACCTCCCTTTATCGCTGCCCCAAAGCCGCGCGAGTTTAATCAATCCTTCGTTGGCCTCCGCCCCGGAGTTGCAAAAGAAACATTTCGCCCCCGGCAAGCCGGAATGTTCCGAGAGGGCCTTCGCAAGCTGCGGCTGCTTTTCGTTGTAATACAGGTTCGAAACATGCACCAACGTCTGGACTTGATCCTGTACTGCCTGCACCATTTTCGGGTGGCAGTGGCCCATGTTGGTCACCGCGATGCCCGACACAAAGTCGAGGTATTCGTTCCCCTCTGCATCCCATACGCTCGTGCCCGAGCCTTCCACCAAAGCAATCCCCGGGGCATAGGTCGGCATGAGATATTCTTTTTGTAGTTCAGCAATTTCTTCCGTTTTCATGGTTCTATTCCGTTATCTCCGTCCCTACCCCTTCCGTTGTGAACAGCTCCAGCAGGAGGGAGTGCGGCAGCGATGCGTCAATAATATGTACCTTCTTGATACCGGATTCGACCGCCCCAACCATGCCGCGAACCTTCGGGAGCATCCCTCCTGAAATTACGCCACGTTCAATCAATGCGGCCACCTCGTTTAAATGGAGTGATGAAATGAGCGAACTCCGATCTTCAGGATCGCGTAGCAGGCCCGGCACATCCGTGAGAAAAACCAGCTTGCGGGCATTGAGTGCACAGGCGATCGCAGTGGCGGCATCGTCGGCATTAATGTTGTATAGCTTGCCGTCCGGGCCCTTCCCCATCGGGGTGATCACCGGAACAATATTTGAACGCAGATAGGCTTGGATCGGCTCGATGTCCACGCGGTTGACCTTCCCGACATACCCCCAATCGAGCGGTTGGTTGGTTTCCGGGTCAACGTCTACCCACTTATCGACCCGAAGAATATCTTCGCCATGGATACCACGCGCTTTGCCGTGGAACTGCTGGATAATTTCGGCCAAGTGGGGATTGACCTTATGATTCAGCACTTCCTCTACGACACGGATGGTTTTTTCGTCGGTCACACGCAGGCCATGCACAAAGTTAGGCATAATGCCGGACTCTTTCATCGCCCGCGAGATCGCCTTGCCGCCGCCATGCACCAGCACGGGGCGCAGACCCACGCATTCCATGAATGCAATATCCTGAAGAATCCGGCTATAGCCCTCCTCGCTCTCCATGATGCTGCCGCCAAACTTTACCACCACCGTGTCGCCACGGAACTGTTGGATAAACGGAAGCGCTTCGATGAGCACCGTTGCCTTTTCAATAAACTTGTCCATCAATCGTTTCCCCTACTCGTAGGCGGAGCTCCTGTTCCATCTACACGTTTCTACTCCACATTAATCCGCACATATTCCTCGGTGCAATTACAGGTATAAACCGTGGCTTTTCCCTCCCCGAGATACAGGTTGATGTTTATAGCAAAATCAGATTGGGAAACCACCTTAATCAACTCCTCTTGCGCAACATCCGTCCGCATACCGTTAACAACGGCCTGAACGTCGTCATAATGGATCGAAACCCGGTTTTCATCTACCTTTGCTTGAGAGTAGCCGACCGAATCCATCACCCGACCCCAATTGGGGTATTCACCCGCCCATGCCGTTTTATTCAGTAACGAGTTCGCCACCGACCGTGCGGCAAGATCTGCCTCCGCATCCGAGCGTGCACCCACCACATTCACCGTCACAAACTTATCCGCACCTTCGCCATCATGAACAATCATCATCGCCAGCTCATGGCAGACTTTTTCCAGAGCCTCAACAAACAAACCCCAATCGTCCGATATTTCATTTAAAGCTTGGTTACCCGTCGCACCATTCGCCAGCGCAAGTACCGTATCGTTGGTGCTTTGGTCCCCATCAATCGTGATCCGGTTAAAGCTTAAATCGACTGCCTTTTTAAGTGCCGCCTGAAAGGCCTTCTGCTCAACCGCAACATCCGTAGTAATAAACGAAAGCATCGTCGCCATCTTCGGCTCAATCATCCCCGCCCCTTTGGCAAAGCCCACAATCCTGACCGTCTCACCCCCGATCTGCACCTCCACCGAGGAAACCTTGGGCCGCGTGTCGGTCGTCATCATGGCCTCAGCCGTCTCCTGCACCCTTTCCGCATCGGCGGCATCGATAAGGGTTTCAATGCCCTGAACAATCTTATCGAGCGGAAGCTGCGGGCCAATCCGGCCGGTGGAGCAGACAAAAACTTCCTGCGGTTCGCATCCGATCCCCTTCGCGGTTTCCACGGCCATGTCGCGAGCCGCCACCATGCCAGCAGATCCCGTGCATGCATTTGCAATCCCGCTATTCATCACGATGGCTCGCGCCACACCGTGCTTAAGGTGCTCACGGCAAATTTTAACCGGCGCGGCGCACACCTGATTCGTGGTGAACACACCGGCAACCGCGGCCGGTTCGGCGGAAAGGATCAAGGCCATATCCTTGACGCCGTCGGATTTAATCCCGACAGAAATTCCGGCGCATTTGAAGCCTTTCGGCATGTGAATATTTGAATACATGTAGAATTCCTTTTTAAAATTGAGATTGAAGTTTAAAGCGATGACCCATCGATTGGAAAACAAAAACCACCCGGAACGCTCCCTTTTGGTACCGACCCCGGTCGGGTGTTGCGGTTTTCGTCCTGCAAGGCGGGCGGTTAGAGCGGCGTGGAAGTAGATGCAAGGCGCCTCCGGCCAACAACAATCCAGCCCCCCATTCATCCATGTTTTTACGTCTTCCAGACGCAAAAAAAGCCCCCCGCTTCCGGGAGGCTTTTGCAACGTGCAGTTCCAACGATTAACGCTTGGAGAACTGGAACCGTTTGCGTGCACCCGGCTGACCCGGCTTTTTACGCTCTTTCACACGCGCGTCGCGTGTCAGGAATCCTGCTTTCTTGAGGATATCTCTCAACTCTTCGTCGGACGATGCGAGTGAACGGGAAACAGCATGAACCACCGCTCCGCATTGGCCGGATTTTCCGCCGCCCTTAACCGATGCAATCACATCAAATTTTCCAACCACGTCAGCGGTGATGAAAGGCTTCTTGAGTAGTTCCTGCAGGATCATGTTTTGGAAATAGTTATCGGACTCAAGTCCGTTAACGGTAATCGTTCCGCTTCCCTCGATCATCCGAACACGGGCAA
>JAUXGY010000104.1 GCA_030621805.1 Kiritimatiellales bacterium
CTATATATTTAGTCCATTAAAACCCTGACCCTGATTTAAGCTATTTTTATATAGTATACTATATCAAAATTTAATCGACAGAGATTGGATTTATCTAATTCCCACCACATTTTTCTTCACGGTCCGCCAGTCGAGGCCGGTGCGGCGGGCGACTTCGCCGTAGTTTCCGTAGGTGTCGTAAAGGTCGCGGCAATATTTTTCGACGAGTTCCTTGGCGGTGAGGCTTCCCGATTCCACCGCTTGCCCGAGCGCAACTTCTTCGACAGGTTCGGAGGCCGTATCACCCGCGTAGGTTCCAGTGAGAAGAATGCGGCGGATAGCCTGTTCGAGCTCGCGAACATTGCCCGGCCACGCATAGTTTTTACCCATCTCTTCCTTTAGTTTTCCAACCACGGGAAGTTGCAGTCGTGGCCCGCAAATGCGCTGCATTAGATGAGTGGCCAGCGTTTCGAGTTCGCGCGGGGTTTCGCGGATGCGTTGGCGCAACGGCGGCACGGTGATGAGGTCGGAGCAGAGACGGTAGTAAAAGTCGTCGCGAAATTTTCCTTCGCGCCGCAGCGTATTGATGGAGTGGTTGGTTGCGGCAATCACTCGGCCATTGAATCGCAATTTGTCATGGCTACCGACCGGCGAAAACGTACGCTCCTGCAGTACCTGTAAAAGTTTGATCTGCACCGGCACACCGACATCGCCAATCTCATCAAGAAAGATTGCACCGTACGAACTACACCGCGCAAAGATTCCATCATGCTTTTCGATGGCTCCAGTGAATGCTCCTTTGCGGTGGCCGAACAATTCCGATTCGATCAGCGTTTCAGGATATTGCGACAGGTTGATCGAAACAAATGCGCGGGTAAAACTCTCTTCGAATTTCTGCGCATTCGGATTGAACGGAATGTAGCCCGACCGACCGATTGCGGCGGCCGCCGCGCCCTTGCCGGTTCCGGTTTCGCCCAGCAACAAGGTGGAAAAATCCTCCATCCGGTTCCATAGGCAGCGTACATACCATGAAATTTCGTGCGTAAAAACAGTATCCCAGAGCTGCGCCCGAAACCGCTTCATGCACGGGCTGTCGCCGATGAGTTCGTTGGAGATAAAATAGTAGGCGCGACGGATCTGGTAGAAGATTCCAACAAAGCGGCAGGCATCTGTGCGCCTAAAGCCATAGCGCGCCAGCTCCTCCAGACATTGAAAGGCAAATGGCGCCCGGCACGATTCATCGCCCGCCACAACCTGCTGTTCGATCAACTCATCAAACTGGTTCACGTATTGATGAAACACGTGGAATAAAACACCCACCGCCACAGCCTCGTCGAGACGAACCAAATTGCTTTCCGTTTTTTCCAGCTCGCGGATGTTTTCTTCCAGAACACGAAGCAGTGGATTGAGCATTTCGCGCCAGGTCGCATTCTCCGAGGCTCCGACAATTCGGCGATCAATCTCTATCCGCTCCTCGCTAAACGGATTACTAAACGCCGCCTCCGACACCATCTTGAAAAATTTTATGTTCATGCATGCATTGAATACCAAATATTCACTGGTTGTCCATAAACAAAATAACATGCGGAGTACTATTTTTCATAACCACTTAACATATAAAACCTAACAACTAACACTCCCCCGTTGGCATACCCTGTGCGTTAAGGCTCGTATAACCTTTAACTTTCCAGGAGCGGAAACATGAAGAAAACATTCAAGTGGTTGAATATCAGCCAATTTACAGGAGCGTTTAACGACAACGCCTTCAAGATGACAGCCGTAATCGTGCTGGTTCAAATGCTGGGCAAAGGAAACCTTCCCACTGTGCTGGCGATTTGCTCGGCACTGTTTGTATTTCCTTTCCTACTGTTCTCCAATTTTGCAGGAACGCTGGCGGATCGCTTTAGTAAGCGCGACATCATTGTGGTCAGCAAATGGATGGAGATCGCTCTATTGGTGCTGGCCGTTCCGGCATTGATCTCGGGCGCGGCACTACCCATCTATATTCTCCTGTTTCTCCTCTGCACACAAAGCGCGCTGTTCGGCCCGGCTAAACGCGGAATCGTTCCTGAACTGGTTGGCGAAGGTGAACTTTCCCGCGCTAACGGATTTCTGACGGCGGCAACCTATATGGCCATTATTGTAGGAACGGCTCTGCCTTCGTTGTTGATTGGTTTTCTCGGACTCAGCCCGCTCTACGTCATTGTGGCATCCCTCTCCCTCGCCATTGCTGGCACGCTGGCGGCTTACCGGATCGCCAAGGTTTCCGCCGCCGGAACCCACAGAAAATCATCGCCCTGGATTGTCCCCGATGTGATCCGCGCCGTGAAAAACTTAAAGGAGGATGTCTGGGCAAAACAGGCGGTTTTCGGATTGGTTCTCTTTGGCTCCATTACGGCTTTATTCCAGCAGACGCTGGTCGTCTACGGCCATGAAGTGCTGAATCTTTCCATCGAAAAAAGCCCGATGCTTTTCCCATTGGCAGCGATTGGCATTGGAATCGGCGCACTATTGACCGGCTATTTCTCCAAGCACACGATTGAAATTGGACTCATTCCCGTTGGGGCGCTCGGCGTAATGTTTTCCGCTATTGGACTGAGCATCGTCAGCAACCCAATCTGGGTTGGGTTCTGGATTGTCGCGGTTGGCGCCTCGTGTGGAATGTACCTCGTTCCGCTCAATGCTTTCTTACAACAGCGCATCCCAAAAGAACGGCGCGGCGAGGTTTTCGGGGCATCGAGTTTCCTGAGTTTCAGTGCCATGGTGGCTGCCTCCGGCCTGTTCTTCGTGCTTACAAAGGGGCTGCATTTCAACGCCCGAAGCTGCGTGTTTGTCACCGGACTAGTCGCAGCCGTTCCCGCCGTGCTGGCTTGCATGCGTCTACCCAACTTCTTTATGCGTTTTTGGCTGACCCGTCTCGTTAAGTGCCTCTATAAAATCCGCTTTAACGGCATGGAAAACCTGCCACGCGAAGGCGGCGCACTACTGATCTGCAACCACACCGCCTATGCCGACTCGCTGATCCTTCAGGCGGCCACCCAGCGGCCCGTCCGTTTTCTGGTATCGCGTGATGTCTTTAAAACCTGGAAGTGGTGCCAACCGATCTTCAAGCTGACCGATTGCATTCCGATCCACACCTCCGACGGGCCGCGTGCACTGGCACGATCGCTCAAAGAAGCACGCGAAGCGATGGAGGCCGGAGCCATCATTGCCATCTTTCCTGAAGGTGAACTGACTAAAAACGGCAACCTGATGAAATTTAACAAGGGCTTCGAACGCATTGCCCGCAACAGCAACTGCCCGATCATTCCGGCACACATCGGCAACCTTTGGGGAAGTATCTTTAGCTTCCAGCGCGGAAAACCCGGCCTTAAACGTCCGGTCAAATTTCCCTATCCCGTATCTGTTCGTTTCGGAAAGCCCTTACCCTCCTCCACGTCGGCCAACGAAGCACGCTGCGCGATCGCCGAGCTCGGGGCCCAGTATGCCATCGAAAAAAGCCTTCTTCCCGGACAGACACTGAGTCATCAATTTCTGAAACAGGCGCGGCGCCACTGGTTCCGTCCGATTGCATCCGACACGCTTGGCAGCAAAGCGAGCTATGGCAAGTTGCTCATCGGAAGTATCGCTCTGGCCAACCGAATGAAGCCCTGCATCAAAAACCAAAAACACATTGGTATCCTTATGCCCACCTCGCTGGGGAACGCAATCGCCAACCTAGCCA
This sequence comes from Kiritimatiellales bacterium, assembly GCA_030621805.1. Taxonomy (GTDB): domain Bacteria; phylum Verrucomicrobiota; class Kiritimatiellia; order Kiritimatiellales; family Pontiellaceae; genus Pontiella. Next base: position 3,704 of record JAUXGY010000104.1, read on the forward strand.
TCACCCTTTCGGGCAAGACCAGCGTCAATCTGAACTGGACCGCATCGCCCGAAGCCATGCAGTCCGCCGTCAAACAAGGACGCCTTAAATATGTCATTACTTCGCGGCGTTTTATGAAGAAAATAAAACAACCGGACTTATCGGTACGTTGGCTATATCTCGAAGATCTACTTAAGAACTTCGGTCACGTCGAACAATTCCGCGCCTTCCGTGCAGCCCTTTTCGCATCGCCAAAGCATCTGGCGGGCGGGCGGATGCCCCTGCCTACCGATTTGGCGACCATCATCTTTTCATCGGGAACAACCGGGCTGCCAAAAGGCGTCATGCTGAGTCATGCCAATATTATTTCCAACGTTGAGGCCGGTCAGTTGGTTCAACAGTTTAAGCAAAGCGATTCCGTCTGCGCAATTCTACCGCTATTCCATGCATTTGGTTACCTCGGACTCCTTTGGTGGCCGTTGCTCAAAGGCATGCGCATTGCGTATCACGCCAATCCATTGGAAGCCGGCCGGGTCATCCGTTTGATCAAAGAAGAAAAACTAACCACCCTGTTGGCTACGCCCACGTTCCTACAAAGTTACATGCGCAAAGCGGCCGCCAAAGACCTGCAATCTCTGAAAACCATAATTACCGGTGCTGAAAGACTGCGTCCTGAATTCGCCACTGCATTTGAAGAAAAATTCGGAGTCCAACCACTGGAAGGTTATGGATGTACTGAGTTATCACCCGTGGCCCTGCTTAGCCTTAAGAACAGCAACAGCCCCGGTAGCGCAGGACAACCACTGCCCGGCATCGCGATACGTATGGTTAATCCAGACACGCGTAAAACGCTGGCTGACGGCGAAGAAGGACTCATGCTGGTGAAAGGCCCGAACGTGATGCAGGGCTACCTCGGCCAATCCGAAAAGACCGCCGAAGTCCTGACCAATGGGTGGTACAACACGGGCGACATTGCCCGTATGGATCAACGTGGATTTGTCTACATCACAGGACGTCTCTCACGCTTCAGCAAGATTGCCGGCGAAATGGTGCCGCACGGTGCCGTTGAAGAAGCTCTTCAACGAGCCAGCAAATCCGATGAGCCGTGCGTTGCAGTCGTTAGCATTTCCGACACCGCCAAGGGCGAACAACTGGCTGTCTGCTGCACCGAAAAAGCAGGCGATCCGGCAACCCTGATTTCAAAACTTCGGAAGTTAGATCTACCCAACCTATGGATCCCCAGAGTCACCAATTTCTTCCCCATCCCGGAACTACCCCTGCTTGGAACCGGAAAACTGGATTTGTGTGCCATTCAAAACCTAGTGAGGGCGTCATGAAAATTATCGTTATGATTAGCCTGATCGGACTGATCTGTTTGATTAATTTATTTTCCAGCAGCAGTGCCAACCCCCTTGCTGAACCAAAACAAGAAACCGTCGTCCTTCTTCATGGTCTCGTTCGGTCCGATAGCGCGATGAAGAAAATGGCGAAGGAATTACGGGCGGAGGGCTACACCGTTATCAATCACGATTATCCGTCCACTTCCGCAACCATCGAGGTGCTGACAACGAATATATTCAAAGCACTGGAGCCTCAGATCGAGGATGCTGAAACCGTCCACTTCGTCACTCATTCCATGGGCGGTATTATTCTGCGTCAGTATCTCGAAGATCACAAAATCCCTAACCTTGGGCGCACCGTCATGCTTGCTCCACCGAGCCGTGGCAGTGAAGTGCCGGACAAACTCGGAAATATATTTCTCTACAAATGGATTAATGGGCCGGCCGGGAATCAACTGGGCACGGGAACCAATAGCCACCCGCTCCGGCTAAAGGCTCCGACGTTTGAACTGGGTATTATTGCGGGCGACCGCTCGATCAACCCAATTCTCTCCCTGCTGATTCCCGGGCCGGACGATGGCAAGGTTGCCCTTGCCCGCGTCAAGCCAGCGGCCTACACCGACTACATCAAACTGCACGCCACCCACACATGCATCGCGCGCAACAACAAAGCCATCGCACAGACCAAGTATTTCCTCGAACATGGAGTATTCAACGTAGACGATGCTTCCAGCTTCGTTGCGCATGAGCAGGGACCATCTAACGTCGTAACGAAGCTGGAAGCATCGTTTACATTAAAGGAGATTCACCATGATTAACATTACCGCAGCATGGATAGGATTTTTGCTAGGAGCCGTTTCCGGTGCGATTCCCGGACTATTTTTCCACAAGCCCAATTGGCTGGGTGGCTACACGTCGTGGCCTCGGCGGCTCATCCGACTCGGACACATCTCCTTCTTTGGGATCGGATTTATAAACCTTGGCATGGGGCTGACAAGCCATGTACTCGGCATGGAATCCGTACCGGCATCAATCTTAATGATCGTCGGCGCAGTCGCCATGCCGACAGTCTGCTACGCTAGCGCCTTCCGCCCCGCGTTTCGCCACCTATTTTTTATTCCCGCCGGATCGGTGCTGATCTCAATTATTTTATTCATCAGCAGCGTAGACGGAGCTTCCAGCTCCGTTATGGAAGAAGGCGAAAATACTGCCTCGCCTCTCTGTACATTGAGAGTTCAACCCGTTTCGAATAACCCAATGGAGCAGGATGCTCCATCTACATTAACCGGAAGGATGGTGTAATCATGAAAATTGGATTCATAGCGATGAGCGGTATCCGCGCGTGCGATACCGAACTGTTGGAACTCGGACTCACCCTCCCCGGATTTGTGGAACGCAGCAAACAGATTGCATCGCTACCCAGTCTTGGGTTGCTAACGCTG
>JAUXGY010000390.1 GCA_030621805.1 Kiritimatiellales bacterium
ACAGAACGACATGGCTACGATCCGACTTCGCGCGGAGCAAGCGATAGGGTGGATGCTCTGGTTCTGCTAAGTTTTGCTTGTTATCTCATAGCAGAGCGACAGACTCATTTCTGCTTAAGTACAATTAACGAATTGTCATCATCGTCAAAAATTTTCTTGATAATATTTAAAGCTTCTTCTTTTGTCTCCACCTTGAATACCAAATACTCCTGTCCGATCCTGATGACACCGAGTTCCTTTTCCTTTTCATTATAGCCAACGGAACCGACCTGTTTAGAGGGAACAACCCAAAAAGAGCCATCTTTATCATAGAACATGATATTGGCGGCATGTATATGTCCGCACACGAATGATATTATTGATATAAGAAGTATTTTTTTCATTTTGCATCCTTTATTCAGCAGAACGATTAGGGTTTTATCCCTCCTGCCACCCCGCGAACTCCAAGTTCCATCGCAGAAGGTTGAATGGCAGGAGGATAAAATTCTGTTGGACTGAGCCTCTCGGACACGTCCAACCTATCTATGGGGATTGTATGGAACCCCGGGCTCCGATTCCATGATTTTCTTTATCTTCCTTTCCAATGGCTGGAAGGATTGGCGGAAGTTGTGCAAGGGAACTCTGGATAAACGAACCTTCACGGGGAGTTTTTGAAGGATGGGGCGGCTTGTTTCCCTGATCAGGGCGCACGTTCGGGCAAGGCTTGCGAAGGGGCCTTTCTTCAAGAGGCTGGATGTCGCGGAACGTTTTCATGTTAGGGCGGGTGTTTGGGAGGCGGTAGCGGACAGGCGATGAGCTTGCCTTCGCATTTCGGGCAGCGGGCGACATCGAGGCCGGTGAGGCGCAGGATCTTTTCGGCGGTAGTTTCTTTGGGTTCGTCGGCGGTGGGTTCAGTCGGCGGTTGCATGCCGAGTGAGGTGCGGATGGTTTTGAGCGCCCACCGTTTGTTGGTGTTGGAAAGGAACCCGAAGAAGCGGATTTTCATGAAGTTGGGCGGCAGGATGTGCAGGGTGAAGCGGCGAAGGAATTCGGCGGCTTCGAGAACGACGGGATAGGTCGTCCCTTTCTTCCGGTTTTTGGCGGTGAAGGTGACCTTGCCGTGGGCGATGCTTTCAATACGGTGGTTGCTGATGGCGACGCGGTGGGTGTAGCGGCCAAGATATTCAAGCACTTGGGCGGGCCCGCCGAAAGGTCGCTTGGCGTAGACGTTCCAGCTCTTTTTCTTTTGGGTGGAGTTGAGCAGGCGGATGAAGGCGGGGCGTTTGGCGAGCGGCTTGAGCTGGCCGTGGAACTCCAGCTCCCCGGCCTCGAACGCACGCAGGAGATGGCTACGGTATTTAGCGGCAAAGACGTTGCCGAGTGCGGGAACGGGAAAGAGGAAGCGGGGTTCGGGCGAGCGGATGAACTCGCTTCCGCGCAACACCCCTGCGGGAATGATGATATGCAGGTGGAAGTGATCTTTGAGTTCTTGATTCCAGGTGTGCAGTACGGCGATGAAGCCGGGTTGACCTGCGAGCTTCCATTTCGGCTCCCTCGCAAAGCCGGAGAGGGTCTCGTTGACGGAGCGGAAAAGCAGGCCGAGCATCACCCGCTTGTTTTGCAGGATCAACGGATTAAACGTGTGCGGCAGGGTGAAGACGCAGTGGAAGTACGGTACGTCGAGGAGTTCGCCCTTCCGATGTTCGAGCCACTGCTGTTTGGCCACGGTCTGACATTTCGGGCAGTGGCGGTTTCGGCAGGAGTTATAGGAAGGGCGCTCGAATCCGCATCCGGGGCATCGGTCGAGATGCCCGTCGAGCGAGGCGGTTCGACAGATTTTAATCAAGTTGAGCGCGGAGCAGACGTGTGGCGGCTGGCGGTGCGCCGCAAGGAACGCATCGCCATGAAGCCGCAGCACATCCGCCACCTCGAAACGGGGGCGAGCCATGACGGCTCCTATAGCTGGTCGAGCGGCGACGGAACGCTTTGCAGGTGCTCCCTGGAGATGTGAATGTAGCCCGAGGTGGTCTTGATAGCGGAGTGGCCCATCATACGCTTGAGCTCGAAGATATCCGCCCCGGCCTCAAGCAGATGCGTGGCGAAGCAGTGGCGCAGGGTGTGTATGCCGCCGTGATCGATGCCTGCGCGGTTGCGAATGAGATAGAAGATCTTCTGGGCCGAGCCGATCGGCATCGACTTTGAACGGTCGCGCCCGAAGAAGAGCCACTCGCCCGGATGGAAGTAGCGGTAATAGCTGCGTAGCTCGGTGAGCAGGCGCTGTGGCAGAGCCGTGTATCTATCCTTCCGACCTTTGCCCTGCTCGACCCGGACGAGCCCGCGTTGGGATTCAATGTGCTCGGGTCGAAGCTTCACCACCTCGCCCACCCGCAGCCCCGCGCCATAGACGCACATCAAAAGCGCGCGATGCTTCGGGTTTTGCGCCGCAGC
>JAUXGY010000313.1 GCA_030621805.1 Kiritimatiellales bacterium
GATAAGGTATACCGTGGAGAATCCCGTCGGAATCAACATCGAGCCAAGCCGGACCATCAAGGATCTCAAAGGTCAACGGCTCCGCGCCGCCGCTCCAGATATTCTCCCAGAGGGATTGCTCGAAAAGAAAATCGCTATAGGCGGCATACTGAAGCGTATCGCCTAAAAAGCGGGCCACTCCATAGCCGGGCAGTTCGTAGAGGGACTGTACTTCCATCGTGGAAAGCGCTTTGGAATAGATGCGCACGTCGTCGAAGCAGATTTGCTCCTTGGCGAATTCGCCAAGCGCCAACGGGGCGCGCCCGTTGAAGATATAGCCGTGGGACTCAAAGGCATTGGTGCGGGTGGCAACCACCTGCCCGTTGACGAGAATGCGAATCTCATTGGCGGCACGGTCGAAGATGGCGGCAACGTGGTACCATGCACGTTCGGTAAAGTCGTAGCTGGCACTGAGGTGCTGGATGCCGGTTGCGCCATCGAAGATGCGCCAGTGCAGGCCAATCGTGCCGTTCATGGCGTAGAGGTCCCAGCCGACGCGGGTTTCGGGGTGCCACCAGCGGGAGGCCAGATAGGCCATGCCAAAACCGCCGTTGTAGAACGAGCCATCAAAATTATCGCAGCGGAACCAGGTGGCGAAGGTGTAGTCGCCGTCCATGATGTCGTAGTAGGCGCTGTGATGGTTCCAATCCTCCTCGATCGGCGTTGCTTCGCGACTGGGATTGAGGGGTACGGGCATGATATTGCCGGAGCCGACGAGTATTCCGCTCCAGTCGCCGTTTTCGATCGCATCGTCGTTTTCGTACCCATAGGTCCGGATGCCCCTACCCAACGGCGAGGGCACGGAATGAGTCGAAAAGTCGGCCCCATTCAAATCGCCAGCAACACCGATTCCGGTGGAATCGGAGGCAGAGGTTCCCGAGGTCTCCTCCATTTCATAGCGCACCATCAATCCATTGTTGACGACTTCGAGATGCACCACGTCGCGGGTTTTCAGTCCCATCGGCGAATCGTCCTGCACGGTGTAGACGATCATGTCTTTGCCGACGTATCCGGCGGGCGGCACATAGTGCAGGGTCTGGTCCCCGTTGAGGGTCACGGTTCCGCCGGGAACGGTGGTGGCGGTAAAATCGACGATGGAGAGCGCGTCGCCATTGGCATCATGGTCGTTGGCCATGACGTCGATGTCGATGGGCGTATCCTGCTGCACGCGGGAGATGTCCACATGGGTGTGGGGCGGCAGCGGGTCGGTGAAGACCGGGGCGACGGGCAGCTTGTTTTCGTCGATGGCTTCCTTGCGTTTTTTAAGCATGGTCTCGACGGTCATGGGACCGAAGGAAGGTTTGTTTCCTCCCATAGTATCGGCTTGATAGGCCAGATGGTAGGCGGTCCAGTTGTGGGCGTTTTCGTGGAAGAGCGCACCGGCGGCCATGGAATATTCATCCTTGCCAACGCCGTTGCCCGAGGCGTAGTAGCCCTCGGAGCCCCAGACATTGTCCCATCGCGCCGAGGCCAGGGGTTCCGTGTCGCGCCACGCCGTTTGCATTTCTCCCAGCGGAACGTTGCCGGGATCGGAACTATAGAAATTTTCGGTGCGGATGACGGTGGTGGGCAAGGCGACCCGGATCAGCAGGTCGCGAACCATCATAAATTCATACATCATGGCGTCAATCTCGTACCGGGCCAGAATGGTGTCGATATCTCCCCCGTACCGGGTGTATGCGGCAACCGTCATATCCAGCCCGAATTCAAACTCGACGATTTCACCGTAGGGCACTCCGCTGCTTCCTGAGGTGCCGGACGGAACCTTGGGGCCAACGTTTGGGGTTCCGGCCGTGCCGTTGGCGGGCGAAGCCACCGTCTGGGCCGGCATGGGATCGGGGGTTTGGGGGCTGCCGAGCTGCGAAGAGACATCCACATCAATATTCCAGCGCCGGTTGTGGCCCCATTCCATGTCGATGCAGTAGGCCTTGAGCCGGTTGTTGCCGTCGATGGAGGCGATCACGATGGCATTGGGATTCTCCCCGACGGTGCCGCGGAACGTGCGCACCTCGGGTGTGGGCTGGGCCACATAGCCATTGACGGAATTCCAAGTGTACAAGACAAAGTCGGCCGTGCGGGCCGTACGTTTGTGCAGGTGCAGCGTCTGGGTCTGCCCGTCCGCCGTAACCACAAGCTTCAAGTCGCTCGGCAAGGTGGCGGCCGACACAGTGAAGGCCATCGACAAAAATCCCGATAATAATAAGCCTAAGCCAAGTTTCCTCTTCATCGTCTTCTTCCTTTTTTGTTCTTTTTTTTAAAACCGTAGGTGACGCCATTGGATCGCTCCAATGCTCAACGCTTTCCCCTTCGGGGTGAAGCGTTCCTACACCCGAACTAAATGGTGTGGCAACGCTTCATCGACCACCGGAAGGCCATGCGTTGCGCGATTGAGAATTTGCGGTATTAACGGAATGGGCGGCGGGCCATGCCCACCGCCCCCTTCCAATGTTCTTGCGAACCGTTCTTGCAGATTAGGAACGCACTATGGCGTAACCACCCGATAGAAGGATTCCGCATTATCCACCGTGGTCGTGGACGACATGGAACTGCCGGAACCGACCGCGCTGTCGATCGTGAGCCAATTGGCCTGGATTACCAAGTTGGACTTGGACTGGACATCGTAGTCCTGCCCCGGAGTCGAATCCCACGTAATGATGACATCGCTACCGTCGTACGCAATATCGATGGAACCAATCTCTTCCGGCGGAGGCTCAACCAGGGAAATCTTCTGGCCCACACCATCCGCAACAATTACATAGCTGACGAGGTTTGTATCAATGGTTCCATCGATACCAAACTTTTCCTGGCCAACCATGGCTTCCAGCTCGGTCAACGTGAGGTTGTCGACAAACACGACTCCCGTAGAATCCAGTGCAAAGTTAACCATGGAGCCATCCGCCTTGGTAATTACATTCGTTCCCAACGAGGTTGTATTTAGCAGGTTTACCTGCGCCCCATCATTGACGTTGATGAAGGTATCGCCGCTCCCATAGGATTGGAAATCAACATTGCGCAAGTTCAGCGTCGAGTCAAGTCG
>JAUXGY010000168.1 GCA_030621805.1 Kiritimatiellales bacterium
CGGGTGATGCCCGTATCGTACGAAGGGTTAAACTGCTGCTTTTTATTTCTATTTTCAGGCGCGGTCCAGTCGTAGGTAAAGATTTCCTCTTCCGTCATGTCCGGGCAGGGGAAGGGTCCTTTTCCCTCCTGGATGTTGGGAGGGGATGTGCGGAAGCGCCACCAGGTTTTGGATCGGTAGAATCCACGCACCTGCCAGGTGTGTGGAGCTTCGGTCGCCACGACGGGCTTAGTCATTTTGTGGTTGATGAAAAACTGCTGGTTTTCACTACTGCCGTTTTCTCCAGCCACATCCATATCCGCTGTGCCGGAGCGGCCCGAAGTTGTCAGGCGGGAAGAATCCATTTCATGGCAGACGCGGACGAGATCTTTGGATACCGCCCCGTGGGTTTCGTTACCCAAACTCCAGATAATCACGCACGGGTGGTTGCGGTCGCGCTTGATCCAAGCACGTAGGTCGCGTTCCCACCACGCGTCGAAGGCCTGCTGGCCATAGTCGTGCGGGGCTTTTCTGAGCCATCCATCAAAGGCTTCGTCCATCACCAGCATGCCCATTTCATCGCACAGGTCGTAGAAGATCGGGGTCTGCGGATTATGCGCGGTGCGGATGGCGTTGCAGCCCATCTCTTGGAGAAGTTTAATTTTCCAGCGCAGGAGCTCGTCGGGGTAGGCCGCGCCGATGGGCCCAGCTTCGGAGTGGTCACACACCCCCTTAAGTTTAATATTTTTTCCGTTTAGCCAGAACCCGGTCTTCGCATCCCAGCGAATGGTGCGGAAGCCAAAGCGTGTCTTCACTTCATCCACCTGAGTCTGGCCAATGGAAACCGTGCTCACTGCTGTGTATAAATTCGGCTGGCCAACATCCCAGCGCTCAGGTCGCACAACCGAAACCTCTTGTTTAACCGATCCGGTCTCCCCCGCTTTCAAATCAATATTCGAGGACACTTTCGCAACGGCTTTCCCTTTGGGATTGAGAAGCGTGGTGACGAGCCTGACCTGCAACGATTTTCTAGAGTTATTTTCAATTTCTGTTTCCACTTCAGCCTGACCTTGAGTGTCGGTAAGTTTGGGCGTTGTAACATAAACGCCATCCGTTGCAATCCGCAGGGGTGCGGTTGCAATGAGGTTGACGTGGCCATAAATCCCGCATCCATGATACCAGCGGGCTGCGGGCTCCAGATGACTGTCGGCCCGGACTGCGATCATGTTTTTTCCCGACTTGAGGTGAGGTGTCAGGTCATATTCAAAACTAATGTAGCCATAGGGTCGTTTGCCCAAAAGATGACCATTAATCCAAACCTCGGAATTCATAAAAACGGCATCAAACGCAATGCGTACATTTTGATTCGCCCAGCCCTCGGGGAGTTCAAATCTTTTGCGATACCATCCAATGCCACCCGGTTTATAGCCCCCCGCATCTTTCTGTGCGCCATCTTCGGCATAGTCCGCCTCGAACGCCCAGTCGTGCGGGACATCCAGCGTCCGCCACGATGCGTCGTCGAAAGCCACCGCCTCAGCTCCCTTCGGATCTCCCAGAGAAAACCGCCAGTCTGTATCAAAGTTTTGAACCTCGCGAGCCGATAGTGACGCGGCCGCAAATAACGATAGAATAACGATGCCTTTTTTCATGAAGAGTCCCTTTGTTAAACGAAATAAACTAGCGATCGAAAATAAGCCGTTGGCCACGGATGGTGTCGTTGACTTGACCGTCGGCGTAGGCCAGCTGTCCATTGACGAGGGTGGCGGAAATGGAGGAGTTGAAGGTGATGCCTTCGAAGGGTGACCAACCGCATTTGTAGAGAATATTTTCCTTGGAGACGGTGTGCGGGGTTTCGGTGTCGATGAGGACGAGGTCGGCGAAATAGCCTTCGCGGATGAAGCCGCGATCGGTAATTTTAAAAATGCGAGCGGGGTTGTGCGCGGTTTTTTCGGCGACGGTTTCGAGCGGCAGGAACTCCAACAGCGAGACGAGCGCGCTTTGGATGACGGGCAGGCCGGAGGGCGCGGAGCCGTAGGGATTTTGCTTTTCTTCCAGGAGGTGTGGCGCGTGGTCGGTGCCGACGGTGTCGAGGGTCCCGTCGAGAATGGCTTGCCGCAGTGCGTCGCGGTCGGCGAGGGTCTTGATTGCGGGGTTGCATTTAATCCGCGCACCGAGGCGTTCGTAGTCGTTGGAAGAAAACCAGAGTTGGTGCGGGCAGGCTTCGCCCGTAATTTTTTTATTCGCAACGGGCCCTTTTTTGAAAAACTCAAGTTCCTTGGCGGTGGTCAGATGAAGGATGTGGATCTGGGCATCATGTTTCGTGGCCAGTTCTACGGCGAGGGCGGTGGATTTATAGCAGGCTTCTTCGGAGCGGATCAGGTGGTGTTCCGTGAAAGGAATGGCCTCTCCATACTTTGCTCGCGCCGCTTTTTCGTTTTCGCGGATGGTGTGGGTGTCTTCGCAATGCAAGGAAATCGGCACCTTGATTTGGCTGAAGATATTTTCTAATTGTTGGTATCGGTCCACCAGCAGGCCTCCGGTGGAAGCGCCCATGAAGAGCTTTACGCCGCAGACTTTTTTGGGATCCATCGCCAACAGTTCATCGAGGTTGTGGTTGGATGCGCCGAGGTGGAAGGAATAGTTGGCCAATGACTTTTTGGCGGCGAGGACAAATTTTTGCTCTAGAATTTTGTTCGTAATAGCAGCGGGCTTCGTGTTGGGCATTTCCATGAAGGAGGTGACACCGCCGGCCACGGCGGCCCGCGTTTCGGAGGTCATGTCGGCCTTTTGTTCTAGTCCCGGGTCGCGGAAGTGGACGTGGCAGTCGATCATGCCGGGGAGCAGGGCCTTTCCTTTTGCGTCGAGGGTGACGTCGGCGGGCTGGTTGGTCAGAGACGGGGAAATCTTTTCGATCCGTCCATTATTAATGAACAGGTCGGCGGGGTTTCGTGTGCCTTCGTTGATGAGTAGGGCATTGGTGATGAGTATCGTTTTCATGCGGGCAGAATAGATGAGCAACGAATGTAGGAAAAGCAACGAATCTTACGGATTACAGTTTCTCTTCATTAACCGTAATCAGCACATGATCGTCAGCGCGATCCATGGGGTCAGTACGAAGACAATAAACACCATCTTGTAGAAGCCCAGAAAACCGTACAGAAAGGCGTTGATCGTTTCGGGGGCGAGCCCGAACATCTTGCCATGGATACGCTGGATGAACCCTTTACAGTAGATGCACATGATGGCTGACCACATGAACAATCCGAAGTTAACCACGGTCATCCACATGAAGAATTCTTTGAGTGTTACCAGGCCCATAATGCTCCTCCTTGTTTTTTTTGACGCTCGATTTTTCTTACCGCATTTGGTGGATCATCACGCCGCCGATGGCGAAGAAAGCGATGATGGATCCCCATGCCCCGATCCAGGGATCAATGAGCATCTGTTTGGCAAGGTATTCCATGGTGAACTGCGTGGCGTAGAAGCTGAAGAACATGCCGAGCGCGAGCATGATGCCGGCGAAGGCCCCTTTGCGTCCGGTATGTGCGCCAACGGGGATGCCGATCAGGGTGATAATGATGCAAACGAAGGGCATGGAGAGGCGGTGGTGAAAGTCGACCTCGTATTTGGTCAGGGTTTTTGGGGAGAGCAGGGATCGGTGAGTTTGGACATAGTTCCACAACTCCATGGAAGACTGGTAGGCGGGATCCTTAATTTCGCCCATGAAATCTTCGGGAATTTCGGGGAGCTTTCGCATTTCCAGGGTTTGGAAAGGCTCGGCTTTTCCGGCTAGGTTTCCAGACTCGTTGTAGGCTTGGATGGTGCCGTCCTCGAACCACCAGCGGCCATCCATCCAGCGCGCTTTGGAAACGGTGTATTTGGTGTGGTCGGTGCCATTCTCGCGCTGTTGGATGAGCTCGACGCCTTGCATGGTGTAGCTGCGCGTGTCGAATTGCTGAACGAACCAGATATGGCCTGCACCGGGGTTTTTGAAGGCGATCTGTTCGTAGTAGACGTCCTCGTCGGAGTGCTCCAGCTGCTCGACAAACTGATCGGCCCGGTAGGCAAATTTGGGGCCTGTATATTCGTTCACCACCGCGGTGAAGAGCAGGCAGGCGATGCTCATGAGCATGTAGGGGCGGACAATGCGGTAGATGCTGATGCCGCTGGCGCGCATGGCGGTGATCTCGCTATGGCGGGTGAGCGATGAAAGGCTGTAAAGCACGGCGAGCAGCAGGCAGAGTGGGACGATCATGATCACCATGCTCGGGAGGCGCAGGGCATAGTAATAGGCCATGTCCAGCGGGCCTGTCCCGGCTTCGAGAAATTCGTCGGCGTTGTCCATCAGGTCGCCGATGATGAACAATAGGGTGAAGGCCACGAGCAGGTAGACGAGTGGCTTCAGTAGATTATTGAACAGATAGCGGTTCAGGATTCTCATAAAAATATGGCAACAACCTAGCGGGAAAATCGAACCATCGCAAGCGTTGAAAAGTGTGAGGCGCGGGCGTACGCTTGGTTCCGCTTTGAGGAGGAAGGGTATGGATGCATTCTTTGTTTATGTAACGGTTCCAGACGAAGCTGAGGCGAAGCAAATTGCCCGGTTGGTGGTAGAGGAACGTCTTGCCGCCTGTGCCAATCTGCTCGGTGCCATCCAATCGGTCTACTGGTGGGAAGGGGAAATTTGCGAGGGCAAAGAGGTTGCTCTCATTCTCAAAACCTCCACGGCCCGGAAAGCCGAACTTATCGACCGTATCAAACAGCTTCATCCCTACGACTGCCCCTGCATCGTCTGCCTGCCCATCGCCGACGGCAACCCCGATTTTCTCGACTGGATTGGAAAAGAGACTGCGAATCTGCAGAATAAAGGCTCTGCGTAAATTTTGCTGGAAGTACTCCCTTAGAAAATTGTTTGGAGACATGGCACTTCTTTTTTAGGCTAAACGAGAATGAGTAGCAACGAATGGTGGGCATGCATGGATTAGTTGTTTTTCCTACATTCGTTGCCAATAGGTTGCGGAGGAATCCGAACAGTTTGTAGAATCAAAGATCTTTCATCTCAACCATCGAC
>JAUXGY010000210.1 GCA_030621805.1 Kiritimatiellales bacterium
GTCGAGTTTGCCCCCGTTCCGGCGATAATCTTGCAACGTCCCGCTGCCGTCATCGCCACAGTTTCAATCACTTTCAAATGCTCATCCGCATTGAGGGTCGGCGATTCCCCGGTGGTGCCGACGGGCACCAGGCCCGCGACGCCGGCGGCAATGTTGAACTCCACCAAGTCCTCTAACTTCTGATAGTCGATCAAACCACCGGAATGAAAGGGTGTCACCAGTGCTGTATAAACTCCTGTAAAATACATTTCTATTCTCCTTATGCCTGAAAGCCTCTTAACCCTTCAAAATCCAGCGTGGCAAAATGATCCTCAACGGTTTCCGCGCGGCGGATTTCGACAACCTCGCCGTCCTCGCGCAGTAGCAGTTCTGCCGAGCGTAGCTTGGCATTATAGTTAAAGCCCATGGAATGTCCGTGTGCTCCGGCATCATGAATGACCACCAAGTCGCCAATATCCACCTGTGGGATGGCGCGATCAATCGCAAACTTGTCGTTGTTTTCGCAAAGCGAGCCGGTTACGTCGCAAACCAAATCCAGCGGAGCGGCCTCTTTACCCGGTACGGTGATGTGATGATAAGCCCCGTACATCGCCGGGCGCATCAGATCCACCATGCAGGCGTCGAGTCCAACAAACTGCTTGTAGGTGTTTTTCTTGTGCAGCACGCGGCTGACGAGATAGCCATACGGCCCCGTCACCATCCGCCCGCACTCCATGCGCAGGTCGAGCGGCTTGAGACCCTTTCCGATAATCCACTCCTCGTAAAGCTTACGAATCCCCTCGCCGACCGCTTCAAGATCAACGGCTTCATCTTCCGGCTTGTAGGGAATACCAATGCCGCCACCGATATTCACAAACTCAAACTCAATATCCAGCTCGGCGGACAGCTCGGCCACCAATTCGAACAACAGGTGCGCGGTTTCGACGAAGTAGGAACCGTCGAGTTCATTCGACGCCACCATCGTGTGCAACCCAAAGCGCTTCACGCCCTTGTCGCACAGGATGCGGTATCCCTCAAACAGCTGCTCGCGGGTAAACCCATACTTCGCCTCCTCGGGATGGCCGATAATCGCGTTGCCGCCTTTGAGCGGGCCGGGGTTGTAGCGGCAGCAAACCAGATCCGGAAGCCCCACCTCGTCTTCCAAATATTGGATGTGCGAGATGTCGTCGAGGTTGATGATCGCGCCCAGCTCCTTCGCCTTTTTATATTCATAGGCAGGGGTGTCGTTGGAGGTAAAGATAATGTCCTCACCCACCACGCCAACGCTCTCCGACAGCAGCAACTCCGGGAACGACGAGCAGTCCGAACCAAATCCCTCCGCCGTCAGGATCTTCATCAAAAACGGATTCGGCGCGGCCTTCACCGCAAAATATTCCTTAAAGCCCGCGTTCCAAGAAAACGCCGCCTTCAGCCGTCGCGCATTTTCGCGGATCCCGCGTTCATCATAGATATGAAAAGGCGTTGGAAAGCGCTCCGTCAGCGCTCCCAGCTGCTCTTTGCTCAGCGGAATTTTCTTCTCTGCCATAGTCTTCTCCTAAAAATTTAATGGGCGGAACCATACACGAAACCTCTGCATTTCCAAGCATTTGGAATGCGGCCTTTCACCTCTCCCAATTCTGCCGCAACGCGTCCTCCGAACGGCGGGGTCTCGGACCCCGCCCTACATTTTCCATGTAGCCGCGATCCAAGATCGCGAAGGCGTGGAATCGAGAAATCAGATATAATCGATATGCCCGACATACGGCCAATCATCCGCATCCGAAACCAATCCAGCACGGACAGGATTCTGCCGGACATATTCCCACTTCTCGGAATACGATTCATCCGAACGGAGCAGATGGTCGAAAAACTCCTTTTTCCACAAGGGAGCCTCTATCCCCAGAAGCGGACAAAGTTCCTTTGCGCTCCACTGCTTCCACGAACCGACCATGCGCGAGAGGCGAGTCTTGTCGGCGGCATCCGTGCAAAAGAAATGAACATGGTCGGGCATCACCACATACGACCCAATCGCCCAGCCATACAGATCCAGCGACTTTGCCCAGTGCTTGCGGAGAATTTCATGCACATCCGGGTGCGCCAATAGCTTGCGACGGTTGTGTACGCAGGCCGTCACGAAATAGCGGGGATGGTTTTGGTAGACGCAGCCTAGTCGTTGCAGGTGTTTGCGTTCCTTCATGTTGTTTCCTTTGCTGCGGAAGGCGGGGTCTTGGATCCCTCCCTACATTTCCCTATGTAGCCGCGATCCGAGATCGCGGAGCGTACGCAAAGCCGAGCTGCCGAGCGGCGGGGTCTCGGACCCCGCCCTACAATCTGTTCTGTTTTTCTGGAAGGGACTCATGGCTTGGCGGGCAGCACGGCACGGAAACCGAGGTCGATGATCGTGTCCGACGGACCACCCCAGTTGCGGAACGCCGACCGACAGACCCCGCCGTCGTTGCACCAACAGCCGCCGCGAACCACGCGGTTCGAATCCGTCGAAGCCCCTCGGGGATTCGACGGGGGTGAAGTTGCATAATACGCACTGTCATACCCATCCCCGCACCACTCCCATACATTGCCTTCCATATCATGCAATCCATATCCATTCGGTGCAAAAGAACCCACCGGACGGGTGTAGGGATACTCTCCCGTGCTATAGGCCGGATCGCGATCATAGTTGGCCTTGCCGTGGTCTATCGAATCCCCCCAGCCATACTGCTTACCGTTCAGTCCGCCACGAGCGGCCTTTTCCCACTCGGCCTCGGTCGGCAGGCGGTAGCCGTTGGCGGTGAAGTCGCAGCTCCAGTCGGTCAGGTTGTAGCAGGGGGTTCGCCCCTCCTTCTCGCTGCGGGCGTTGCACCATTTGACGCAATCGAACCAGCTTACGGTATGCGCCGGATGGTTGGCCGCTTTGCCGGAACCGGCGTTTTCGAAGCGGTAGCCGTTTGTCACGGCCCAACGATGCACCTCGTCCCACAGCGCCTTGGTCACTTCATGTTTATCCATGTAAAACCCGCTGATATGGACGCTGTGGACGGGGAGTTCATCTGAATCCCCTTCCTCGAAGGAATCGCCCATTTGGAAGGTGCCGCCGGGAATGAAGGCCATCCCTTCCGGCGGAGCGGGATCAACGACGTTAACGACCGCATTCGACGATGCGTTGGTTTGCCCGAATCCCGAAGTAATCCCACACAGAAACAAAACACCCGCCACTCGCAACAATTTCACAGCAACCTCCCTGTTAAGCTATTTAGAAATTTTCCAGAAAAGATGGGAAAACACAACGCAATTTCACCTTCCACTGCAACCCGTCCTCCGAAAGGCGGGGTCTCGGACCCCGCCCTACATTTCCCATGTAACTGCGATCCGAGATCGCGGAGCATACGCAAAGCTGAGCTACCGAACGGCGGGGTCTCGGACCCCACCCTACATTTCCCCATGTAGCTGCGATCCAAGATCGCGGAGCATACGCAAGGCCGAGCTTCCGAACGGCGGGGTCTCGGACCCTGCCCTACATTCCCTATGTAGCCGCGATCCGAGATCGCGGGGCGGATGAAAAGCCTGCCCTACATGTCGATCTACAGAGACCGATTATATGCGTATATCATATATTTTTCTTCAATATGATGAATTTAAGGGCTTAAATATCCGTTTATCATATAAACAAAGCCCATCCAAAATCACAAATATTCCTTGATCCGCTCGGAGAGGGTGGTGGTGCGCTGACGCGATTCGGCGCGGGTGACGGCTAGCTGAAGGGCCTTCTTTGTGCCGAGGACGATGACGAGTTTCTTGGCGCGGGTGAGGGCGGTGTAGATAAGGCTGCGTTGCAAGAGCACATAGTGCTGGGTGTGCATCGGAATGATGACGCAGGGGTATTCGCTGCCTTGGCTTTTGTGAATGGTGATGGCGTACGAGAGCATCAGTTCGTCGAGTTCGCGGAAGTCGTACATCACCTTGCGGCCATCGAAGTCAACCACAAGCTCGGAGAGATCGGAGTCGATCTTCACGATGCGACCCATGTCGCCGTTGTAGACTTCCTTGTCATAATCGTTCTCGGTCTGCATCACCTTGTCGCCGGTGCGGTAGACATAGCCGAAGCGCTCGACCTCGTCGCCGGTCGGATTGAGCAGCTGCTGAAAAACCTGGTTGAGGTTGCGCGCGCCGAGTTCGCCTTTCTGCATCGGCGTGAGAATCTGGATCTCTTCCATCGGGTTGAAGCGAAATTTTTTGGGGATCGACTGCTTGACCAGTTTGCCCAATAGCGTGACGGCCTTAGCGGGATCGTCGGCCTCGACGAAGTAGCAGTCGGAGGTCTCCTGCGCTTCGGGAAATTCCGGCATCTGTCCTTGGTTGATTGTGTGGGCGTTGGTAATGATGCGGCTGGTGGCCGCCTGCCGGAACACC
>JAUXGY010000312.1 GCA_030621805.1 Kiritimatiellales bacterium
AATGATCGGAAGAGGTTTCGCTCGAAGGCCAGTTGTTTTTCGACCGTCATGCGTTCGGTGATGTCCCGGCCAATCCCCCGATACCCCTGAATGTTCCACTCCTTGTCATAGAAGGGCACGGAGTTGCTTTCAAAGATGACGGTTCGTCCATCTTTATGCAGATTGACGTTGATCATCGAATGAATTGGGGCACCGTGCTCCACGGCTTCCGCAAAGAGGGTTTTTACCGCCTCCGCCTCGGCGCGCGGCATGGTGACTGTACAATGTTTCCCCACTAACTCCTCGGGCACGTAGCCCAGCAAGGCCGTTACCTGCGGGCTGACATAGGTAAAAATTCCGTTTACATCGATTTCCGAGATCAAGTCGGAGGCCGTTTCGACTAAGTTTCGGAAACGCACTTCGCTCTCCCTGAGCGCCGCATCGGCTTCGATTCGCTCGGTGATATCGCGCGAAATTCCCCGGAACCCGGCGAGTTGTCCGGTATTGTCGGCAAAGGCCCGGCCGCTCATTTCGAGGATCACTTTGCGCCCGTTCCGGTGGGTGTGGGTGTTGATTTGGCAATCGATGATGGCGGTTGCTTTGGCTTTGCGCAGCGCTTGCAGGTTCTTGGCGTTATCGGCGGGGACCATGAGCGAGAAGGCATTTTGGTCAAGCACCTGTTCCGGGGTATAACCCAGAATATCGCGCACTCGCGGACTGACGTAGGTGTAGTTCCCATGCGAATCCATTTCCCAGATTATGTCGCTCGAGGACTCCACCAGTACGCGAAAACGTTCCTCACTCTCATCGAGCGCACGGGTGGCCTGTCGCTGGCTCTGTCGAGCGCGGCCGAGCTCGTGTGTCCGGCGTCGCACTTGTTTCTTGAGAACCCGGTTCCAGACCATGACGGCACCAACCGCCAGCAACGTAAGCAGCAACAGGCCCGCCACCACCAGAATCATCCTCTTGGCAAACAACCTGGAATCCGAGAGCCAGTATTCATTGATTTTGGCGCTCTGGGCCGGGCCAATGGCCGTCAGTGCTTTATCGAGTAGGACGTTTAATTCGAGGTGGTTGGTGGATGAGGCAAAGCGAAGTTGCCAAGGGTAGTCCCGCAGCGTTCCAACGACCTGGAGGTGCGAAAAAGCGTGTTGCGAAATATAGTACGCCGAAACCCCCCGATCAATAATCATGGCCTCGGTCTCTCCTTGCGCAAGTTGCCGGAACCCGGTTTGTGCATCGGGAACCAATTTAAGGACGTAGTCGGGGTGCTGCTGGGCCACATACGTGGATAGGGCAGAGCCATCCACCACGGCAATCGAGAACCCCTGAAGGTCATTCAGAGAATATCGCCCGCGGTTTTCCTTGGGCATGAGTATGACGGTATCTACATTGCAGTAGTACTTGGTAAACAGCAGGGATTTCTGCCGCTCCTCGGTCATCTGAAGAGAACCGGCCAGATCAATTTCACCCTGTTTCAAGTCATCGATAAGTTGGGCTTGACCCGAGTAGGGGACGACCACAAATTTCATGCCCAGTTTTTTTTCGATCAGGTTGATATGGTCGGGCGTGATTCCCTTGCGGCGACCATCCTCGGCAAAGTCGAAAGGGGGTGCATCCGGAATCGGGGCATAGCGAATGGAGTTTCGATTCTGCTCAATCCATATTTTTTCGGCAGCAGTAAAGTCAATCTTCGGTTCTTCAGTCTCCTGCCCTTCGGCTAGGGACTGAAGATAAAGCAAGGCCAAGGCAATGCTCAACAGCCCCGTAACCACTAAGGATGCAGTTGTAAGTTTTATTTTCATGTAAACGAACCAGTCAATAAATAGCCTGGTAAACTCCCCTCACTTTCTGTGCCGTTTTTCGCCAATCAAACTTAGAAGCATATTCCATGCCGCTCGCCCGCCGCTCAACATCCAGCCCTTTGGCTACGGTCCGTTCAAGGTGCTGAAAAATCTCGTCCGGACTCGTTGGGTCAAAGGTGGGTAAACGGTCGCCCGCAATCTCCTGCATCGACGAGGTGTTTGAGCAGACAACCGGTGCTCCGCAGGCCAGCGCCTCCACGATCGGGAAGCCGAAGCCCTCGAACAGCGACGGATAGACCATCGCGTCGCATCCGCTATAGAGCAACGGGAGCGACTTCAGCGGGGCGAAGCCCAGAAAAATAATATCGTCCTTCACCGGGCTGTCTGCCGCCCGTGCGCGGATCGCCTCCACCCCATGCCAATCCGCCCCCGCAAACACTAGTTGGTGTGCGCTGTCATTCTCCATCTTGAACCGCTCGAACGCCGTGATGAGCCGAACATGGTTTTTTGACGGATGCTCCAGCCGCGAAACATACACAAAAAACGGGCGGTCCAGCCCATGCAACACCGAAAGCCGCTCCCTCGCCTCCCGCTTGGGCATGGGTCGAAACACATCGCGATCAATCCCCGAATAGATCACCGAAATCTTTTCCTCCGGATAGCCGACGATCCGGATCAAATCCTCCTTCGTCGCATGGCTCACCGCAATCACATGGTCCGCCCGCCGGATCATAGAAGGAGCCACCCTGCAGTTGAAAAACATGCGGGCGCGGCCATATTTGTTCTCCACCGAAAACGCCGCCAGATCGTGCACCGTGGCCACAATCTTCGTCCGCTTCAGCAAAGGGATGCGGCGATAGCTGGGGATATGCAGCACGTCATAGTTCTTTTGCGGAAGCCCGGTATTATGCCAGGCCAGATTCACGAGCGGACGGTTGATGAATGGCGCCGAAAGCGTCTTTGAAAAATTTGGATGGGTCAGCGGAATCAAATCCGATTCATCCCGCGCCATCAGCAGGTCATACACATTCTCCGCATCCTCCAGCTGCAGGAACCGGATTAGGTTGCGGATATACGTCGCCACCCCCGACTTTCCCCCCTGCATCACAAATGTCGAAAAACCAATCTTCATAGATTGGGGAAGTATACGGTCACACCGCACAAGCGCAAATAATTAGTTGCAGGGAGCGGCGCGTCGATCGGGGAACCCGCTCGGAAGAAGAGCCCGATGACTCCCATATTTTGATATAGTATACTATATATTTTAGCCAATGAACGGCCAATAACGACCAGTTTTATATAG
>JAUXGY010000314.1 GCA_030621805.1 Kiritimatiellales bacterium
TCCTTTTTTTTAGGGGGGCAAAGATATTGAAAACTCAACGGTGTTGCAACTGAAGTCGTACGCTAACAGTATGATCCGTTGGCAAGCCCCCTGTATTCGCTTGCGTTGCGGCGTCCTAAACCCGTATCTTGCCCGATCCTATCAATTACGGAGTTTACCGATGATATTTAAGGTATTGGGAATAGGCCTATCCTTGATGCTTGCCTGCACCGTTCAGGCGGATCAAGTGCAATCCATTATCGACCAAGCCTTGGCTGGCCTGACGATTAAGGTTTCCAGCGATCCCTACTCCCGTGTCATCGAAAAAATGCTGATTGGCTACGATTCCAGCGGCGCGGCGAAGGTTGGCATTGCCTACCGGGAAATCGAATCCTTCAAGCCCGTCACCGGCATCGTCGTCATTCATAAAACCCCCACCGGATTTATTCTGCACGAAGCCCTTTTTCCCGACATTGGAAAAATCAAAAATGCCAAGGATCGAAAGCAGGTTCTCGCCATACTGAGTCAATTCAAGAATATTCCCTTCGACCCGCATGCCGAAAGATCCGCCGTGGACGGATTAAGCGGGGCCACGCGCTACGGCATCAAAACCTCCGGATACCTCAACTATATGGCGCGGCGCACCGCCCTCGAAATGGAAGCCAAACCCGACTGGCCGAAGAAAAAATAGTATGTTACGCCGCATCGACATCGGCTGGGCGGATCTGCCGCATTCCCGTGCCCTGGAAACGCCCTTCCCCGCACCGGAACGCATCTTTCCGGGACTGGAGGAAATCAATCCCGAAACCTTCCCGGAGTTTCTCGACGAGATCGGGCTCGTTGGCATGGGCGGAAGCGGGTTTCCCTCCTCCGAAAAACTACGTGCAGCCGTCGAGGTTCACACGTTGGTCATCAACGGCGTCGAGTGCGAACCCGGCATCACCATCGACCAAACCGTATTACTGCATCACGCGCTCTGGGTTCAAGCCGGTGCCAACGCCAGTGCCAAGGCCCTCGGGGCAAAGCAGGTTCTGCTGGCGGTTAAAGAGAATCCCGACCTCATTTCTAAACTCCGAAAACTCTACCCCGAATATAGCATCGTCTCCCTCCCCGACCGCTATCCCGCCGGAGCCGAAAAACTGATCCTTAAAAAATTAACCGGAAAAATACCGCCCCCCGGAACGCGCCCCCACCAGCTCGGCTACCTCGTGCAAAACGTAGTCTCGCTACGCGCCATCGGTCGCGCTCTTATCGACGGCGTTCCCGTGGTAGAACGCCCCCTTTCCCTCGCCATGCCTTCGACGGGTTTCTACAAAAATATTATTGCCCCCATTGGCTTACCGATTCGCGACGTGCTTGCCGCCGGCGGACTCACCCACGATCCGGCACGGCACCTCATTGTCGCTTCCGGACTCATGATGGGCCACGAAGTGACGATCGATGATCCTATTGAAAAAACAACCACCTCGCTGATTCTCCTTGATCGTGAAAATTTTAAAGAACAGGAACGAGGGTGCATTCGATGCGGCACCTGCAATACAGAATGCCCTCTGGGGTTGCATCCCTACGCCCTCGTGGAACGCATCCAGAATGGGAAAACGCGGTCGTCCGCATTCCAGGCACAGATGAACGAATGCTTTTTATGCGGCGTCTGCTCGGCCGTCTGCCCGTCGCATATTCCACTCGTGCAAACCTTGGCGGAGGGAAAACAATGCCTCCCCTAAAATCACCCTTCCTGCACATCGGAGCGCGCACCTCCGGCATGGTCCTCTGGACCCTCGCCGCATTACTGGTTCCATCAGCCATCTATAGTATTCTCTACGCATCGACCTTCGTTTTTCAACTCGTTGGCTACGCCTTACTCGGGATCGTGGCGGAAGGAATCTATGCCCTGATCCTCCGCCGAAAACTACCATTCAATGGGTTTGGCTCTGGCCTGACAGCGGCCTTAATTGCCGCCAGCGTACCGCCCTCGATGCCATTTCTTCCGATGCTTTTCGCCATACTGTTGGCCATCTGGATCGTAAAACTTCCCATGGGCGGAAGGGCCTTGCGCTTTAATGCCGCCATGGCTGGCCGACTTTTTCTCATGCTCGTCTATCCCAGCCATGTCGTTGCATGGGGAACCCCAAGCGCCGACGTTATCTCTACGGCCACCCCCCAGGAGCTCTACCGTAGCGAAGGCTTTACCCTAGAATGGCCTCAATTGCTACTCGGCCGCATTGACGGAGTCTGGGAGGACCTCTTTCTGCTCGTTCCCGGAAGCCCCGGCGAAACTCTCCCGCCCGTCCTCCTACTGCTTGGGGTGGTTCTCTGCTGGAAAGGCATTGCAGCATGGCGCACCTCCGTTGCATTTTTACTTTCCTTCGGAATCACCACCACCCTATTCGGCAACTCGCCGCTGTTTAACCTTTTTTCAAGCGCAACGCTTTTCAGCGCGGTTTTCATTGTTTCCGATCCCGTCTCCACGCCCATGAGTAAAAGCGGAAAAATCGTCTGCGGCATCATCATTGGTGTCAGCAACGCTTTGATCCGACATCACACCTACTATACCGAAGCCATCGTCTACGCCATCCTGCTCGGGAATCTCTGTACTCCACTCATTGACCGCATCGCATTTCATCTCCAAGGCCAACGGCTTCGCAAACGTATGGGAGAACCATGAGTACCCTCGCCTACGCACTCGGGCGCAAGACCGCACCCCTGTTTCTCAAGGTCAACTGGATCGCAAAATCCCTGACCGGATCGGAGTCTGAAAAGATTACGGCCGAAATCCAGATGGGCCTTCTGTTGGCGCAGGCCTACGAACAAAAGGTGCCCTCCGCCAAAAATAACCGACTCTCCAGCATTGCCGTAAAACTCGCTTCAAGCCTCCGGAACAAAGAACGGAAATTTACCTTTAAGTGCGACCAATCCGGAGTACCCAACGCCCTCGCCATTCCCGGCGGCTTTGTCTATCTCTCGGAAACCCTTTTCGACCTATGTGGCGAGGATATCGATGCCATCGCCTTCGTGCTCGCTCATGAAATTGGCCATACCATCCATGGTGACGCCAACAAACGATTCCTCAC
>JAUXGY010000237.1 GCA_030621805.1 Kiritimatiellales bacterium
TAAACCTTACAAACGGAGAGCTACTGGTTGACGCAACATTCAGCGATGGCACGCCCCTCACCATGAAGCTGTGGGTCGATGCCAACCATCCTGTCATTCATGTCAGCATTGACAGCGGAAAAGACGTGCAGGCGGTTGCATCCATCGAGCTATGGCGCACGGCTCAAGAGACCCTCCCTACCGAAGTAGGTGATCCCCTGGGGACAACCGATATTCCCATGATCGTAGAACCGGATACCCTGCTAAAGAGTCTGGAGAATCGAATCGGCTGGTATCATCACAACAAAAAATCAATCGGTCCAGAAATGACGATGAAGAAACAGGGGCTGACTGATTTTAAATATACGGACAGCATTCTTCACCGAACCTTTGGCGCAGTCATCACGGCAGGAAATGGCACACGTGAAAGCGATACACACTTAGTTTCAAAGGCGTCTAAGTTGCATCGGTTCAGTTGCTATGTTCTCACCACACATCCTTCCACTCCGGAGCAATGGCTGGAATCGATGAACCAGCTCATCAGCAAAACCAACACCCGGCCATGGGATCAGCGGTATGAGGAGCACAAGACATGGTGGCGCAACTTCTGGGAAAGAAGTTGGATTCATTTAGAGGAAAACTCCGACTCAGCGGATGGGGGTTCCATACTCAAAGAGAACCCATTACCCCTCCTTCTGGGGCGCGATCAAAAGGGGCAGAATGCTTTCGCAGGAAGCATCGGACGCGCCAGCATCATGAGTCGGAGCCTCAGCGCGAAAGAGGTTAAAAAGCTCGCCGAAGGTAAGCGCGATAAACTGACCGGTGACAAGGTCCAGAGCTGGGTGAATGTTGCTCCCGGATTCTCCATTCCAGTACCCGCGCTCCAAGGCGAATTAACGCTTGAGGCATGGATCAACCCCAGCGCCGTGGGAAGCGCCCGTATCTTTGACAAGGTAACGCCCGGCGACGACGACGGCTTTCTCGTGGATATCCAGGGGGCCAGTCTCAGGTTCATCAACGGTGATTCCACGTTGCTCGCCAAAGAGGTTCTGAAGGCCGGACAATGGCAACATATCGCCGTGACGGTGAGCCGCAACAGCACTTCGATTTTCGTCAATGGTGAAAAAATGCAGGGCGTGCAGGACACCCCGTCAGACCAAGCGTTCCAAACCGCCCGTGGCTATAACCTGCAACGCTACATCATTGCGATCGGCGGACGCGGTCCGTACCCCATCAAATTCAACGGCTCCATATTCACCGTTCCCTACCCAGGGAAGCCCGGTGACGCGGATTACCGTCGCTGGGGAACCGGCTACTGGTGGCAGAACACCCGCCTTTCCTACATCGGAAGCTGCGCATCTGGCGACACGGAAATGATGCTCCCCCTCTTTGACATGTATACCGGGGAATTTCTTGAGCTTTGCAAGCACCGCACCCGCAAATACCTCGGCCATGGCGGAGCCTATTACCCGGAGTGTGTCTATCCTTGGGCTGCCGTCTTCACCCAGACCTACGGCGCGGAACCCTTCGAAACCCGTACGGATAAACTTCAGACCAGTGGATGGCATAAATGGGAGTGGATCTGCGGACAGGAACTGGTCTTCATGATGCTGGATTATTACGAGCACACGGGCGACGAGGCTTTCCTTAACGAAACAATCCTGCCCATGGCGCGCGAAATAATCGGCTTTTTCGACGAGCACTACGATACCGATGCCAAGGGCGAGCTGGTCATGCATCCTTCAATGGCCTGTGAAACCTGGTGGGACTGCACCAACCCGATGCCGGAGCTGGCGGGCTTGCACTCACTGACCCAGCGCCTATTGGCTCTTCCAAATAAATTTCTAAACAAGAAAGATCGCGCGTTTTATGCCTCCCTCCAGAAGAAGCTAGCCCCCCTGCCAACCCGCAAAGTTGCCGAGGGCCTGGCACTGGCACCCGCAACAAGATTTGCGGCTAAACGCAACGTGGAAAACCCGGAGCTCTATGCGGTATTCCCCTACCGCCTCTGTTCGTTTGAGAAGGATAATGCTGAACAAGGAAAACTGGCCCTTAAGCACCGCTGGGACCGGGGCGCGTTCGGCTGGCGCCAGGATGACCTCTTCATGGCCTACCTCGGTCTCGCCGATGAAGCCTGGTCATTCCTTAGCCAAAGGGCGGCCAACTACGACAAACAGCACCGATTCCCCGCCTTCTGGGGGCCAAACTATGATTGGACTCCGGACCAAGATCATGGTGGAGTCCTCGTTCGTGGTGTCCAGGCAATGATCATGCAAACCGAAGGGAAAAAGATTTTCCTCAATCCCGCCCTGCCGAAACATCTCAATGCAGATTTCAAACTGCACGCCCCCTACCAAACCACCGTGCAAGGACGCATCGTCGATGGCAAGGTAATCGACCTGGTTGTGACTCCAGCCGAAAGGGAAAAAGATATCGTCATGCCTCGATAATTTGTTCTATTTCATCGCTCTTCGGCGGCAGATCAGACCCAATCCCAAAATAGGAAAATACCATTCCCATGAAAAGAAACATTATCATCCCCATTATACTTGCGGCGATCACGTTTAATTTATCCGCCGCCGAAGAGCCCCACAAGAGCGATCGCATCCCTGACACCCGCGTCAACGCGTTGGTGGGGTTAAGAACAGCCCTTTCCGAAGATTCGACCGAGGTCCGCAATGCGTTGGCTGATCCCGCCGCCGCAGGGCTGGCCAAGCCGAGCCCTGGACAGGTGAGATGGCAGAATATGGAGCGCGAAATGTTCGTGCATTTCGGGGTGGCAAGCTGGCTAGGCAGAGAATATGACAGCACTGGAGACTTTGATCTTTCAAAGATGAATCCTGCTGGGTTCAGTGCAGCGCAGATTTGTG
The DNA here is from genome assembly GCA_030621805.1 of Kiritimatiellales bacterium. Lineage (GTDB taxonomy): Bacteria > Verrucomicrobiota > Kiritimatiellia > Kiritimatiellales > Pontiellaceae > Pontiella. The sequence goes on from JAUXGY010000237.1 coordinate 2,850, forward strand.
ATGCGGCACAGTCCTGGGGGGCAAAACAGGTAGTCCTAGTTTGCAAGCATGTCGGGGGGTTTTGTTGGTGGCCGACGGAAACCACGGATTACTGTGTAAAAAATATTCCGTGGCGAAATGGAGAGGGTAATTTGGTCAAAGACGTGGCCGATGAACTGCGCAAACGGGGCATGACCATGGGTGTTTATATCTACTCGGATGACACGCGTTATGCAAAAGGGATTGGGCGCGGCGGAGTGACCGACGACCCCACCAAGCAGGAAGAGTGGAATGAAAAACTGCGCATGCAATGGCGAGAGGTGCTGACCATTTGTGGCCCTGATTTGGTTCGTGAGGTGTGGTTTGATGGGGGCTGTAAAGTGCCGTTGAAAGATATTCTGGATGAGCTTGCTCCACATGCGGAGATTTTTGCGGGGCCCTTTGAAACCCTGCGTTGGCCAAGTACGGAGAGCGGCAAGATGCCCTACCCCTGCTGGAGCAGTGTTGCGGAGGACCTTCAGTCTGCCTATGGCGGTAATGCGGCCGCGGTCGGCGACCCCGATGGTAAGAAATGGTGTCCGGCCGAGAGCAACACCGTGCTTTATGGAAGCAGAGGGCATCATAATTGGTTTTGGAGTGCGAAAAATGAAGTCCATCGACATACGATTGATGAGTTGATGGATATCTACATGAAGTCCGTTGGACGGGGTAGTCTGCTCCATTTAAATTCAAGCCCGCGCTCAGATGGTCGTATTCCTGAAGGGGATATGAAGAGATACAGTGAATTTGGGGCAGAAATTCAGCGGCGTTTTGGAAGCCCTCTAGCCAAAACCAGCGGCGTGGGAACGTCGTTGGTGCTTGAGCTGGGGTGCCTTCAAAAGGTGAACCACTACTGGATTATGGAAGATATACGAGGAGGCCACCGCATTCGTGAATATGTCATCGAAGGACGTGGCGCTGATGGAAAGTGGCTAACGTTAGATAACGGGATTTCCGTAGGACAGAAACGCATCAACCTCTTTTCAGAAGTGACCGTGGACGCGCTTCGTTTGCGAATCACCAAACAGGTTGGCACCCCTATCGTGCGTGAATTGGCTGCCTTTTATGTTGAAGATGTT
>JAUXGY010000108.1 GCA_030621805.1 Kiritimatiellales bacterium
CTTACTAAAAAGTTCAATTGTCCGCCCCTTAACAGACCAGATCAAAGTACGAATCACGCGTGCCGGTAAAATGAACCTGCTGACTCAATACATACTGATTGTTTTCCGGATGATCAAAATCGATCAGGTTGATCGTAATGTGCTCGCCATCCTTGCCCAACGGCATCGAGTTTTTACCCAGCAGCCATTCATGGAATATTTCGTTGGCCCGAATCAAGCCACTGTAGCTTGCATCCAGCAAGACACCGCGCAGACGATGGATCACCTCATCCGCCAAGTCAGGCGTTTTTCCAATAACTGGATTTAAGCGGCACAGCGCATCCTTCAGCCAAGAATCAACAAATACATCCTGTGGTTGTTTCCCATGAAGTTCCAGATCTTCACCATGCACAAACTTCCAGCCCAGATCGCCTGCTGTCTGATAAATCAAATCCGGCGTTTGCGCGATAGCCGTCGGCCCAATCTTTTCCGCAAGCCCACACAGGTGATCGCGTAGTGCATTTTCAATCGTATTTTCTTCGTTAAAGGTCATTCTTCGCCCCCAAACCGTTCTTCGGAAATTATGCGTTCGGCCTGTCGATCATAGTCGTCGCCAAGCTCTCGTAAAGATGTAGCGAAACGGTGGAAACCGGCATTTTCAGCATCATCTGCTTCTTGACGGTACTTCTTTGCGAGTTCGCGCTCAGGGGCCCCGGTTGGATCTACCGTGACTACACCGCGGGAATTAAAGATTCCTGTTCGATACCCCTGTCGGATTTTTCCAGAACCTTCATCATTCAATACGGTGGCCACAGCCTTGTGTATCCACAATCCATCCGGGTCTGCAGGCGCATATATCAGCACATGACCAAACGTGATTAGCGCAACCTCCAGATGGCCAGTTTCCTCGCACTCTTTACGAACTGCGACCAACCAACACTTCAGCTTCTCAGCATCAAAAATATCGTCAGACTGAAGCCCCGGAGGGATGCTCCACTTCCGGAGCAGACGATGCGCATTTTCCGCGAGCTTTTTCTTATCTTCTGGCACATCCCCTTTGGGAGCTTCCTCATTCGTTGATCGATATACCGCACGTATTACTTCGCAGTAGAATGCCGGTTCTTCAGCGATCGCCCGCTCCAGAGTTACCGGAGACTCTCCGCGATGTCCGTCAAGTAGCGGCAATAAATTCCATTCAATAGAGCGAAGGTCTGCTTTATTGGTTTTTGGATGGCCCTGTAGATATTGGATAACCTGCACCAATTCATACTGACGCATCGTGTGCATCTCATTGGTCTCTTTAAACATCACTTGAATTGCAGCGACCCCTTTTTCTGGAGGGAAGCCGCCTTTGTCATTCATTCGATATAGCGACCATCCAGGGCTCCATGCGGCGGTGGCCGTGATGATCTATGCGGGACTCCGAAGGGGTGAAGTGGCATGGCTTCGCAAGCAGGATGTCGACATGGACAACGGCCATTGTGAGCCGAGAGGTTAGCAACACCAGCAGTTGTTTTTTCGACACGTTGTGGATCAACGCGAAATTCATGTTGCTTTTCCATGCCTTGAAAATGATTTCAATGCGCCAACGCTAGCCGCGGGGCGGCCGTTCCTTAGCGCGACGCTGGAGAAACCGAGCGCGGGGAACTCCCGGGAGTGGGCTGGGTGGGGTTTGCGGAATGAGGGCGTGGGTTTTCGCAGACCCGGCATTTTGGCACCGCTCACTTCCTATCGCTTCCTTCAGACCCTGCCGTTGCCCGCAACGCCCTTGCGATTCGGATTCACTTCCCCTCGGACGGGGTGTTGCCGCTTTCTTTCAAGCGACTGGGTTTGCCGGCTTTGCCGAGCAAACAAAAAACCCCGTAGCCTCGCGGCAACGGGGTTTTGCTTCACACGAAGTTTCGGCTACTCGGCTTCAGTTTCAACAACCGGAGCAACGACGGAGTCGACCCACTCGAGCAATACCATTTCAGAGCTGTCGGATATACGGCGACCCAACTTTACGATACGGGTATAGCCCCCGGAGCGGTCGGAAAACGTCGGCGCGACACTATCGAATAGTTCCTTCACGGAATCCACCTGCTTAAGCGTGGAGATCGCTTGGCGACGGTGCGCCAGTGTACCCTTCTTGCCGAGCGTGACCATCTTTTCGGCCAGACTACGTGCAGCACGGGCTTTCGGAAGCGTGGTCTTGATCCGCTTGTTGTCGATCAAGGCGCAGACCAGATTCGCGAGCAGCTCATTGCGGTGCGCGCTGGTACGGCCAAGTTTTACTGTTTTTTTACGATGTCTCATGGTTTCACCCTTGGAGGTTTAAACTAGTCTTCGTCAACCGTTGCACGGAGCAGGTCGGCTTCAAAGGTCATACCCAGCGACAGTCCCATTTCCAGGATCTTCGCTTTGATTTCGTTGAGCGATTTCTTACCGAAGTTACGGTACTTCAGCATTTCGGCCTCGGTCTTCTGAGCCAATTCGCCGACGGTGGTGATGTTGGCGTTGTTCAAACAGTTCGCGGCACGTACGCTGAGTTCGATTTCGTTCACACTGATATTCAATTTTTTGCGCAGCTCTTCCTTTTCGAGGTCAATCTGCTTTTCGCTCTCCTCAAATTCAATCAAGTCCTTATCGTAGCTAACGAAGACATCGAGGTGGTGGCGCAGAATGGCGGCTGACATGGTCAGGGCGTCGTCCGGGGTAACACGGCCATCGGTCCAGATTTCGAGGACGAGCTTGTCATAGTCGGTGCGGCGACCAACACGAGTGTTTTCAACCGAATATTTAACGCGGCGAACCGGGGAGAAGAGGCAGTCGATCGGAATGATTCCGATTTCCTGATTTTCCTTCTTATTGAGATCTGCCGGGCAGTAGCCGCGGCCAATTCGGACTTCCATTTCCGCTTCGAATACGCCGTCTTCCGCGAGTGTGCAGATCACGAAATCAGGGTTAAGCACTTCAATGTTGTCGCCCGAAACGATATCGCCAGCAGTGACTTCGCCCGGTCCTTCGACCTTAATCTTCACGGTCTGTGCATCACGGCTGTAGCTCTTGAACAGCAATTGCTTGATGTTCAGTATGATTTCCGTGACATCTTCAACCACGCCATCGAGGCTGCAAAATTCATGGGGTGCGCCCGTGATCTTGATGGATGAAACTGCAGCGCCTTCAAGCGAAGAGAGCAGCACGCGGCGAAGCGAGTTGCCCATCGTGCGGCCATAGCCCGCTTCGAAAGGTTCAGCGTAGAATGTGCCAAAGGTGTCGGTGGATACCGATTCGTCCTTGGCGACTTGTTTCGGCATTTCGAAACGTCCGAGTCTTGTTGCCATGATGTTCTCCTCCCAGAGCCGGGCATTAACCGGCTCGTATGGTGTTGTGGGTTATTATTATTAAAATTAAACGCGACGACGTTTTGGCGGGCGGCATCCATTGTGAGGAATGGCCGTGGTATCCTTGATCGTCGTGATTGCCAAGCCGGCGGACTGGATGGCACGTACCGCAGATTCGCGGCCGGCTCCCGGTCCCTGAACACGGACTTCAACCTCCGTCATACCGTGCCCGATGGCACCGCGAGCGGCTTCCTGTGCAACGGTGGTGGCTGCAAAGGCCGTGCTTTTGCGCGATCCCTTAAAGTTACAACGTCCGGCGCTACACCAAGAAATCACGTTGCCGCGCATGTCGGTGATGGAAACAATCGTGTTGTTAAACGTGGTTTTTACGAAGGCAATTCCGAACGGAATGTTCTTGGAACCCTTGCGTTTCTTAATCGGCTCAATAACGGCATCGGCCAGCAGCTCGGCGGCGGTCGCCAGCTTTGGGTGCTTGTCCTCGGCAGGCTTTTCTGCCTTTTCCGTGGGGGCGTCTGCTTTGGCTTCCGCCTTAGGCGCTTCAGCTTTTACTTCTTCCTTGGGCGCTTCGGCTTTAGCTTCAACCGGCTTAGCTTCTTTTTCCTTAGGGGCATCCGCCTTGGCTGCGGTCTCCTCCTTGGGTGCTTCGGTTTTAGCCGCAGGAGCAGTCGCTTCTTCGACTACGTTCTCTTCTACTTCAACTTTTTCTTCTGCCATGGGAATATTCCTTATTATCAATCAGTAGCTAGGCGTTATTTGCCAGCGGCTTTCACTGCGGAACGGGCTTCCTTGCCTCGGACGACGCCGACGGTGCGCTTGGCGCCCTTGCGAGTACGTGCGTTTGTCTTTGTGCGCTGTCCACGTACCGGCAAACCACGACGGTGGCGGATACCCCGATAGGAGCCGATGGAGATGAGACGGCGAATGTTTGCGGAAACTTCACGGCGGAGGTCACCCTCGATGTTGTAGTCCGACTGGAGAACCGCAACAAGATGCTGGATATCCTCGTCCGACAGGTCGTCCGCCTTAACCACCTTTTCAAGTTTGGCCTTGACGATGACTTCCTTCGCAAGCGTCGGGCCGATTCCATAAATATACTGCAAGGCGTATTCCAGCCTCTTTCTTCCGGGGATGTCTATACCGAGTACACGTGGCATTGATAAACTCCTTGATTATCCTTGGCGCTGTTTATGACGCGGGTTTGTGCAAATGATGCGAACCACACCTTTGCGCCTAATTACCTTACACTGTTCACACATTCTTTTAACTGAAGCTCTTACTTTCATATCATCAATCCTGGTTGGTCACCAACCGCCCCTTGGACATGTCGTAGGGCGACATTTCGACTCTTGTTTCATCGCCGATTTTCGGCACTGCACGACCTATGTTACCGCGCCCTAAAAACGCAACAAAACGGTGTCCATTACGCAGTTCTGCACCAAAAGCGTTGTTGTCTATCACGGACACCAAGCATGCGTCTAGTAAAATTGTCTCTTTTTTATCCATTTGACGCCCCCATGATTCCCTTAGGAAAACGGGAGCAGGAACCTACATGGACAAATGTACCGAAGCAATCCTGTTTCCTTATTTTTTCATAGAAAAAAGAAATAGATGAACATGCTGTAAAATTCCGTATTAACCGCCCCCGAAAGCAGATGACACACCTATCTTTTCAACTTAAAAACACTCCACTCGCACCATCCCGAGTAACCGCTCGACCTCGGAGGGATTAAGATGGCCAGAGATCAGGTTCAAGGCATTGGCCGCACCACAGGCTATGCCAGCGCGGATCGCCTCGGAGATCTCGATGCCACGGCTCAGATTCACCGCCAGTCCAGCCGTCACTGCATCGCCACTACCAACAGGATTGACCGCCTCAATCCTTGGCGGAAAGATTTTAAAAGATTGAGCTTCGTTCGCAAAAAAAGCAGAGCGGCTCCCTCGGGTGACCAACACCGACTGTGCCCCACGCTCAATCAGCTCGCGACAGGCCGTCGACAAGTCATCGCCACCCACCGTTTGAAACAGCTCGACATCGTTAATCTTCACCATAAACGGTTTGTACTCCAAGGCCAGCAGAAGCGGGTCTCCAGGGGCGTCAAGGATTACCTGACTCCCTACTACCATCTCGGTAATCCGGGCATAGGCATCGACCGGTGCACCTGCCGGTAGCTTTCCGGAGATGGTGACCACAGAGTTCGAAAGGCCCAAAGACTGAAAAAGCGCAACCATCTCCTGCCACTCGCCCGGAGTGATGGGCGGCATCTCCTCCACCAACTCGGTGGTTTCCGGATTGCCCGCCTCCACCAACGTTTGGCAGAAACGCGTTTCCCCCGCCACGTCCACATGCCGGAAAGAAACCCCTTCCTGCGTCAACAACGCTTCGAGCAGGCGTCCATTCGCCCCCCCCCGCAAAACCGATCAATTTCGACCTTCCACCTAGCTGACCCACCATCCGCGACGTGTTCGCTCCCTTACCGCCAATGCCGATGGTTACGCGCGAGGCGCGATTCACCACCCCCTTTTCGATGCTCTTAAATTCAAGAATACGTTGAATGCAAGGTGTAAACCCGCAGCAGATAATCGGTTTGGGAGAACTCTCCATGATGGAGATAGATTTATCGGAAATTTCCGGAAAATGATAGTAGACAAACCGAAAAATTCGGGTAAGTTACCCGCTCCTTTATTGGAAACGGTGGGGTAGCGAAGCGGTCAAACGCAGCAGACTGTAAATCTGCCCTCTTAGAGTTCGATGGTTCGAATCCATCCCCCACCACCACTTTCTTTGGGGACGATTAGCTCAGCTGGCTAGAGCACTGCCTTGACATGGCAGGGGTCGGAGGTTCAAGTCCTCTATCGTCCACCATCTTTCCCGCAACCGCCTACGTTCGATCACAGGCTAGGGAGAATGCTCCCAGAAACGGTCGGAAAACTTGGGGCGCGGCGGATGGACACGCTCGCCCTGCTTATTGAAGTGGCGGCCAACGGGAAATACCCTGAGTTTTTCAACGAGATCCAGCAACCAGTCATGAGACAGGTTCTGCGCGATGATTTCCCTGCGTTCATCATACACCAGAATCATATACCCCTTATACTTTTCCCCG
>JAUXGY010000363.1 GCA_030621805.1 Kiritimatiellales bacterium
GTTACGTTTACCGCCTGGATTAAGCAGGGGGCTACCCAGAATGAATGGGCGGGCATTATCTTCGACAGAACCGGTCCTGCTTCGGGATTGAGTTCCGACAACGGCGAATTACGCTATCATTGGAACGGAGGGGAATGGGATTGGCATTCATACCTTATCCCTCCGGCGGATATTTGGACCTTCGTCGCCCTGGTGATCGAGCCGACTCAGGCCACCATCTATATGAACCCCGGCTCCGGTTTCCAAACGGCCGTGCGAGCTGGAAGAAACCACACCTCGGCCTCCTTTGGCACCACCTATATTGGCTGGGATCCACACAGTTTACCAAGGCACTTCAAAGGAGCCATCGACGATGTGCGTATCTACAACTATGCCATGTCGCAAGGGGAACTGCAGAATGTCTATGAAGGCGGCGCTGCCGAAAACCCCAGCCCGATAGACGGGATGGTGGGTATCGTTTCTTCAACACTAAAATGGTCGCCAGGTATAAATGCAATCGCTCATGATGTCTATGTAGGCACCAGCCAGACGGCCGTTGCCAATGCCACCAAGACGTCGCCGGAATACAAGCGAATGGTCGTGGGGACCGAGTTCATTGCCAGCCTGTCTGACGCAACTCAATACTATTGGAGAATCGATACGGTGACCTCGTCCTCGACGTTGACGGGGCCGGTATGGACGTTCACTACCGGAACCGTTCCGGTCTCCAAAAACAGTATTCTGATTAACTTTGACCGGGGCGGGGATGAACGTTTCGCGGGCGGCGAGCTGATCGGCCCAACCTTCGTAGACAGTGCATTATGGAACGTGGGCACTGGAGCTTCGGGTTCGCTGAACAACCTGACGGATAACGCTGGAGCGGAGGTCGGGGTTAATGCCCTGTGGTATAGCGCGACCACGTGGGGAAATAGTGACGGTACGATCGACGACGAACACAGATTATCAGTCGGCTATCTTGATGACGGCGAAGGAACCAACGGCGATGGCAAAGGCGCACTGGTGACCCTCAGCAACATTCCGTATGATTCATACAGGGTTTATGGTTTGTTTGCGTCGGGCGATTCCCCAGTCAGCACCCGGAACTTCATGGTTAACGGAAGCTGGGCTCTGGGCGGAAGCGCATCCACTACCGCGGCGGCGTGGGGCACCATCGAGGCCAATCATATGGCCAACTATGAATACTGGACCGAGATCGACCCTGGATCTGTTCAGGGGAACTACTGGACCGTGGATACGACGGGTGCAACGTGCAGCATCATCGGAGAACGTCGCAATGGGAGCAACCGCGGAAGCCTGACCGCAGTGATTATCGAAGCGATCGGATATACGAACGCCAGTCCGGTGTTCACGATCAACCAGATGAACCTAGCCGATGCCCTAGATGGTGTCACCTATGGCGAAACTCTCGCAGGCAGCGCAACGGATGCCGATAGCAGCGATACGCTAACCTATTCAAAATTCAACGGCCCGGCCTGGCTCTCGGTTGCGCCAGACGGAACCCTTTCAGGCACGCCGAACGATATCGATATAGGAGCCAACACCTTTGTGGTGAAGGTCACCGATGGCAAGGGAGGAAGCGACACCGCAATACTCCGTATTGCAGTGACCAACGTCGAGGAGGCGCCGGTCTTCACGGACCATCCGATCACGAGAAACAGTGCCATCAAGAATGAGCCCTACAGTGGCACGCTCGCGGGTAGCGCAACGGATGAGGACGTCGGCGATACGGTGACGTATTCGAAGTTCGATGGTCCGGAATGGTTGAGCGTGGCGGGCAACGGTGCGCTCTCGGGTACACCGAGCGGAGACGACGTGGGGGGACTCAATACGTTCATTGTTCGCGCAACGGATTCGACCGGTTTGATGGGTGACGCCACGTTAAACATCGAAGTGTATGACGAAATTTCCATACCAACTTTCCATTCGACCGACATACCGATCACGATTGGTACGAGTCCTCAAACAATCAACTCAACCCTCGAGGTCAATGGGATGGCTGGAGAAATCCTCGATGTGGACGTGGAACTGGATATTACGCACACATACGACTCGGATCTGGTGATTACACTGATTGCACCGGACAGTACGGAAATTTCTTTGATTGCTAAACGAGGAAGTGGTAGCGATAATTTCACTGCTACAGTGCTGGATGATTCCGCCTCACAAGCGATCAGCGAGGGTTCAGCTCCGTTTACGGGGGTATTCAGGCCCGAAGAGCCCTTATCCGAGTTGAAAGGAAAGTTGGCCAATGGCATCTGGACGTTACGCGTTGAAGATACGTATCCCGGCGACGGCGGCTCCTTGAACAGTTGGTCGCTCAAGATTACGCTTCCGGCTGATGGCGATCTGGATGGCATGGCCGATGACTGGGAACGGCTGTTTTTCCCCAACGGGATCGATGCCCTTCCAAGTGGAAATTCGGACGCAGATCCGCAGAGCAACCTCGACGAATTCATTGCCGGCACGAACCCGACCAATGCGGAATCCTATTTTAGCATTGTGAATCATGCGATGGTCGGCACCTCTGGCTTTATCGTCGAATGGCCATCGGTTACGAACCGGTTTTATACGGTGCGCTGGACGGATTCGCTGAC
>JAUXGY010000040.1 GCA_030621805.1 Kiritimatiellales bacterium
GATTTTATCGTGCAGGTCGATTGGACCGTCGGGCAGGTGCTGAACACACTCGATGAACTGGGACTGGTCGATGATACCCTCGTGATTCTGACGAGTGACAATGGTTCGTTCATGTATCGTGCAACGGGGGGTAATGAAGACCACGTTTCCAATGAAAAGGTACAGGCTTATCATCCGGAAAAGCATGCGCCCAACCATGTATTCCGCGGAACGAAAACGGATGTTTGGGAGGGCGGTCATCGGGTCCCGTTCCTGGTCCGATGGCCGAAGGTGGTGGAATCCGGCTCCGAAAGCGCGGAAACCATATGCCTAACGGATCTGTTTGCGACGGTGGCCGATTTGACGGGCCGTGAGATCGACCGCGCGGTTGAAGGAGAGGACAGCTTCAGCTTCCTTTCCTTGTTGTCCAGAAAAGGAAGCTATGCGCGGGAGCCGGTGATCAATCATTCCATCAGCGGAATGTTTGCCATCCGCATGGGTGAATGGAAGCTGGTACTCGGCACGGGTTCCGGTGGACGGCAAACGCCGACAGGGAAGCGTTTTCAAGGGCCGTACCCACTCTACAACCTCGCATCGGATATTTCGGAAATCACCGATGTCGCAAGCGATGAGCCCGAGAAAGCTCAGGCCATGCTGGCGGAGTTCGACCGGATCTACAACCGAACCGAAGCCCCGGTGAAGCACCCGTAGTTTACGATTCCGAACGAATCATCGTGAGTAGCATTTTGAAGGGCTGCTCGGCGGCTTGGACATCGTGCGGAATGTTGGCGGGCATGATGATCATCTCGCCTTCTTTGGCGGTTGTCATTTTGCCGGCGATGATGAATGCGCCTTCCCCTTCGACCACGTGCACAACCGCATCGAAGGGCGAAGTGTGTTCACTCAATCCCTGACCTTTGTCGAACGAGAACAGGGTGATATTCCCGGTCGCCTTTTTGAGCAGGGTTTTGCTGATCACCGCGCCGTCGGCATAGGCGATCTCGTCTTTAAGGTTCAGTACTTTTCCTTTTAGATTATCCATTGTGCAACTCCTATAGTCTAAGGCCTAAAGCCCATAGCCTTTTATTATCCCGCAAGCCGTTCGGTTTTCATGAGCTCGCCATCGAGGCCGATGGTGACTTCCTCAACCACGAGGTCGGAGCGTCCACTCATTGCGTGCGCCTGTGCGGCCATCATGCTAAGTCCGCCGCAGCAGGGGACCGACATGCGGACGACGATGACTTTCGGGATGTTGTTTTGCGCCATGATGCCGGCGAGTTTTTCCACGTAGGGTTCTGTTTTGTCGAGCTTCGGGCAGGCGACCACGAGCGAGCGCCCGCGAACGAAGCGCCAGTGCACGTCGGGGGATGCCACGGGTGCGCAGGTGCTGAGAATGACGAGCTCCTTGCCGTCGAAGAAGGGTGCGGAGGGCTGGACGAGGTGCAGTTGGATCGGCCACTGGTCGAGGTCGGATTTAATCACCTGACCGCCGTCTGAAACCGTAGTAGTTGCCGGTTTTGCGGCGGTGGCTTCCTTCTGCGCCATGCGCACCTGCATGCCGGGGCATCCACCTGTTTTAGGTTTGTCTTCCGCCTCTTTGGCATCGTGTTCGGCATTGGCTTCGTCGAACCGTTTAACGGCCTCTTCTCCGCCGGTCTTAAGGACGTGCTCGCGGGTGGCGTCGATATCGTATTCTTCGGCATCGCGCTCAACAATTTTGAGGGCGCCGGTGGGGCAGGTTCCAATGCAGTCGCCAAAGCCGTCGCAGAACTGTTCTTTTACCACTTTGGCTTTTCCATCGATAATTTGTAGGGCGCCCTCGGCACAGCCGATCACACAGTCGCCGCATCCGTTGCAGAGGGCTTCGTTAATTTCGATAATCTTCCGTTTCATGTTGTGCTCCTTTTCTTAAAATGTTGGACGCAGTATGCCGGAAACAAAAAAGCGTTCCTTGACGGGGGTCAAGAAACGCTTGCAAGGGGTCATCGGGAGCTATTGATCCGGCTCGATGATCTCGTACACCTGTTGCGGGGTCAGGCGGTTTGCATCGGCGATCTCGCTTAGCGTGGCTTCGCCGGAGACCGATTGGAGTTTTGCAGTTTCCAGATTTTCCAGGGCGGTCTCCAGATCGGTTCTCGTTCGCCGGCAGAAGGTTTTAAGAGTGGAGTCTTCGGCGTGGCCGTAAGGCGGGGTTCCATACTTCTCGGCGGCGGCCTCCTTGAGTGAGTCGCAAAAGGTTTGGATTCCGCTGATGGGCGGAAGTTCGAAGAGGGTCATGAGTGTGATTGCCAGAGTGATGACCAACGCAATGTTGAAATCGAGCGTAAATACCCGGGTCTTTTGGGCCTTGGTTTTAAGGTAGGCCATGATGCAGTTCCAGTTCAGGACGGAGTGGATGATACTCGCAACGATAAACAGAAGGCCCAGATTGGTATGGAGGGCCTCCCACTGTCCTTTATTGAGCCCGAGGAATTCCCAGTTTGCCCAGTTGGCAATTTTCCCTTGGGGTTTGATATAGACAAAGATACTGGTCACCATCAGCAGGGTGAAAGAGAGCAGGGTTGTGAGCGATGTAACTTTTCTTAATGACATGCGGATCCTTTCGCAGTTTTGTTTTTAGGAATACAACTCTCAACCCACCTTTCGTCACATGGAGGATGGATCTATTTTATTTTCTGTCACGCGGACCGAACGAGAAACCGAACAAGGCTCCCATCACGGCGCCATAGATCGCGCCCCGCCAGGGGGTGGCAGTAAGCGGGCAGGTTCCCGAGGAGCATTTCCCCAAATAGCCCATCAGCGCTCCGAGCACCGCGCCGCAGGCGATCCCGACCAACAATCGAATAAGTTGTGATTTCCTCATGCTATTTCCTTCGGGCGTTACTCAGGAATCGGGGCTCCATCGAGTGTGATGGCGAATTCGGGAGGGGTGAGGATATGTTTCTTTACGGTGCACAGATTGGCTGCCCGCCAGATGGCCTTGCGGTATTTTTCCGGGAAGCCATTGGGGAGGGTGATGTTGATGGAGATATTGGGGAAACGCTTTTGCTCGGGATCGAAGGCGGAATTGAGATGCACGCCGAGTCCTTCTGTTTCGAGATCGCGCGCCGTGCAGAATTCCAGCACATAGATGCCCACGCAGGTGGCCATCGAAACGAAAAACAGATCGAAGGGTTCGGGCGCGGAGCCTTCTCCCCCATTCTTAACCGACTGATCCGTTTGAACGGTGCGTCCGTCATAGTGCGCGTCGACTCGCTTCCCGCCGGGAAAACGTACGGTGATGTCTTTAATTCCTGCGGCCATGTTACTTCTCCTGCATTTGGGTGGGTTGGAGCATGTGGTTGATATTTTTTTCGTAGGTGCTTTGGGATTGCAGCCCGAGTTCTCGCTGCACCTCCTCGCCGCTGGTAAAGAAAAGAACCGTGGGGACCGCGTCGATGCCATAGGGGATGGCAAGATCCGTTGCGGTGTCTACATTGATTTTGCAGATCACGGCGCGCCCTTTGTATTTCTCGGCCAACTTCTCAATGGTTGGCGCAAGTTGGCGGCAGGGCGGGCAGTGGTCGGAGTAGAAGTCGACGAGGCATGGCAGATTGGTTTGGAGGACATGACGGTTGAAGTCCTCTTCGGTGGCAATGTGGAGCGGCCCTGCTCCGAGAGAGGATTGTTCTTCTGCGGGGAGGGTGGCCGGAGTGGGCGTGCCGATGGATGAGAGCGCGAGGAGCGTACCCATCACACCCCCATAAATGCCCCCCCGGAAAGGGTTGGCCGTCAGCGGGCATCCTCCAGAGGAACACTTGCCAAAATGCCCAATCACGGCACCGATGCCGGCTCCGAGGAGTATGCCGGCGAGAAGTTTTATAATCATGACAGGCCTCCTTCCTTAGCTTATATGAACGTCGAGTTCGACGGGGCATTTCAGGGAGTTGGAAAGTGGACAGGTTTTTTCGGCCTGGATCACCGCTTTGTGCGCGGCATCGGCCTGGGCGGGGTCGTCCAGCTCCACGGTAACCTCCACGGCAATACGGCTGAACGTGAGGCCACCCGCTCCCTTTTCCATCGTGCCGGTGGCTTTGCTTTTGTACGAGCGGAAGCCGATCTTGCCGCGGTTTAGGAAAAACAAGGAAGAGGCCATGATGCAGGATTCCACCGCACTCGTCAGCAGGTCTTCCGGGGTCCAGATTCCTTCCGGGCCGCCAAACTCCGGTGGGGTGGCCACTTCGATGGCGGGCTTCCCTTCACAATGGGCTTTACCCGTTTTTTCTTCTTTCCAGTCTACAGATGTTTCATAGGTCCACATGTTTTTCTCCTTAAATAAATTGCGGGGGAAGACTATCAAAACAGGGATGAAAAGATGAAGCACGGAATCAGAATGAATGCTAAAAGTTTGGTTCTTCTAGGATTTTATGGCAACCGCTACGTGTGAATGTTTGGACAGGATCGACAAAATTTCACTTAAGCTAGTGGGCCTAAAATCGGGGTTAAGCGCACTAGCTTGGTATCATTCGGACTTTAAACCCATTTTTTCGAAGGGCGGCGGGATGAAGGCTTTGCCCAGAACCTTGCGGGCTTCGGGGGTGGGGTCGAGCTGCCATTGGTTGGCGGCGGGGTCGGCAAACCCGGGGTCGGTTTTTGTGTCGAGGTTGTTTTTGAACGCCATGAAGGATTGGCTTCCTCCCAGTCCGCCGGAGTTGAAGACAATATTGCGCTCAAAGACGTTTCCCTTGGGCGTGGCGGGGTCGTTTTTCATGTAGCCTTTCATGAAAGGGTAGTGCTCGATTAGCGTTTTTTTGTCTAGAGCCTCAAGCCGCGTCTCGAAGATACCGTCTTTCGCGAGCATGGACTTGGCCCATCCTTTAAGCCGGTTGCCAATCTGCATGGCTTTCGCGCATTGGATGAAGACGTTGTCGTGGATCTGGTGAAAGCTTCCGCCGCCCAGCAATATGGTAAAACCCGCGCCGCATCGCACAAAGATGTTGCCATGCACGATAAAGTTATTGGCCCCGTCGTCGGCGTAGATTATGGGTGTGCTGGAGGTGTGGCCCCGGGCGCAATCCTGAAAGAGGTTGTAGCGTACAGTATTGCCGAGTTCGGTGGGGTTGCGGCCGTAGTAGATCACGCCCATGTCATCGCCGTAGGTCAGGCAGCGGTTGAACTCGTTGTATTCGATCAGGTGGTCGTTCCCGTGGAAGTAGATCGCTGACTGCAGGGTGTCTTCAATCAGGTTGTGCCTGACAATCTGCCCAACGCCATCGAGGTTTACGGCGGACCGGTAGGTTTTCTCCACACGGTTGACGTGGTGGATGTGGCAGTTTTCAACTCGGTTTTTTGATGGAGTCAGCGTTTTAAAAGAGCCGCCGCCAATGTGGAGTCCACCGCACCCAATGTCGTAGATGTGGCAGTTGACGACGACGTTTTCGCTACCGCCGCGCCGTTCGAACGAGGTGTCGGCATAGATGCGTTCGTTGATGCTTCCGAGGATTCGGGGGCTGGCTTTACGTTTGAGTATAGAGTCGTCAAACTCGTTGAGGCTTCCCTTGCCGGGCTCCACGCCATTGCCGATCACGATGGCGAGGAGCCCAATGTTGCGCAATGTGCAGGAGTCCACCACGCACTGGTGGCTTTCCTCCATGTAGATGCCCATGCCTCGTGTATTTTCAAACGTAAAACCTTCGAGCGTGACGTTTTTGGTGTTCTCGATGGCCACCATCGGGGTGCTGAGTTCAGAGATACTGAGCGTGGAGGTTTGGGCATCGAAACCAGACGGAGGATAGAAGTAGAGCACTCTGGCCTGGCGATCAATATAGTATTCGCCGGGCTTGTCGATTTCCTCGAAGAGGTTGAATCCAAAGAACGCGCGCCAAGGCTTGCCTGACATAAACCCGTAGCGGGAGGGCTGCACGGTTTCGAGGGTCTTTTTTTCGGGGTCGATTTTCTTGATTTTCACCGAGTCGTCCGAGTATCCGTGGGCGAAGTATCCGTAGATCCATGCATCCTGCGCGTTGCTCCACTGGCCGACGCGATCGGCGCCGTATTGGATGATGCCGCCGCGGTCGCTGTAGTCGCCGTTGCGCGGGATGGATCCCTTGTCGATCACCTTGGTAATAGGGATGTGCTTTTCGCCCTTGTTGGGCCAGCGCGCGAGATCGAGGATTTTCCCGTCGATGGAAATCTCCGCTTGGAGCGGGCGGTAGGCCTTGGCAAACCCGCGCTGGGAAATTGTGCCGAGATCGCAGGTGACCCCGGCTTTTTTCAGGTCGATACGCAGGATTTTATCGCGAGCCTCCGTCGTAATGATGCGTTCCTTTTCGGCTGCGGTCAGCGGAGAGGCGTCCTGCGCTGAGAAATTGGATCCACCCGTGATAAAGACGGTGTCGGGCTTCGCCGCCTTCCAGAGGGTGGTGTGTTCCATGGACCCCAGCTCCAAGGTATTGGCAAGTGGGTAGGTGCCGGGCTGCACCAGAACCGTGATGGATTTCCCCTGCCATGCCTTACTTCTTTTCCGAACCTTGCGGATGAGGTCACGTGCGGCCTCAAAGGTGGCCAGCGGGGCGTCTGCCGCACCGGAGTTGCGGTCCGACCCGGCGGGGGAAACATGGATGGTGTTGGCCGCCTGCGACGGGACACATGAGACCCCTGCGGCAAATAGCAGGGAGGCGAGGATGGTTTGTAGGAGTTTTCTCATAGGATCAGGTGGGGTTGGGGGTTAAAATTAAGGGTGAGTGTTCGTTTCCGGTTTAGCTAAAAATAGGCGGCTGTCACGGGCAGGGAGATGCAGAGGGGAAAGCTGTCCTCGGGTAAAGGGTTTTCCGGTTTTCACGCAAGTGAAGGTTTTGCATGTGGCGATAGGGCCGATCCATTCGGGGTGAATTTGCGCGGCCTTGTCGCTCCAGTTATAGAGACCAATCAGATAGGTGTCGTCGTCGATGGCTCGGTAGCTTGCGCAGGGCAGCCCGTCGCGGTTCCAGAAAGCCATATCAGCAAAATAGACGCGGCCGCCGGAGGTGTCGTTGGCGAGGCATTGATCGACCCATTGGACTTCCTCTTCGGTCCAGCGCAGGATGTCGCCACCCGCCTCGACAAGCATGCCACCGACGCGAGCGTAGTTGATCCATGTTTTCATGGCATCCCAAGCCATGCCCTTGAAGATGCTGACGGAGTCGGCATCGGGAATGGGTTGTCCTGATCCACCCGTAAGAGAGGGAAGGATACTCCAGCGCACGTTGCTGAGGACGGTTTGCCAGTTGCCGTCGCGGGCGTCCATGGAGTCGCGGTAGCTATCGACGTGCCGGGCGTGCCAAGGGGTCCCCATGCAGATCCAGCACCCAATGGAGAGGAACCCGTCTTCAGGGAGGTACTCACGAAGGGTCCCAAAGAGCCACTCCCGCCATTCGGCACCGCTCTTTTCGGGGAAGCGGTAGCGGATCTTTGGGTGGTCGGTGAGGTGGGTGATGAAATCTGTTTTGACGGCCTTGAATCCCCAGTCGTGGAAGATGGTTTTGAACGCCTTGCGGAGTTGTTGACGGACCTCAGGAACGGAGAGATCGGGGATGAGATGGGACTCGTGGCCGATGTCGATAAACCAATCTGGATGTTTGACGGCGACCGGGGCATATTTCGACGTTTCGAAGCCGAGCCAGATGCCGGGGCGCATGCCGAGCGATTTTACCTTGCGGGCAAAGTCATCGAGTCCATTCGGAAATTTTTCGTAGTCAACGCCCGCGCCGTCGTCGAAGAGGAACGAGATGCCTGGGCAGTTGTGGAACCAGGGGAGTTCTTTTTCGAGGGTATGGATGCGTTCCCCTTTTTCATTGCGATCCATGACCGACTTGGAGCCTTCGGAGACCATGTAGCCGTCGTCGAGCAGATACCATTGGTTCGATGGCAGGGCTTCCTTTACCCGGGCGACGGATGGGAGCAGCTCTTCTTCGTTGGCTTCCCAGTAGATGAAATTATTCCATGTGCAGAAGAAGCGTTCTTTGATGAGTGGATTGACTTCACTGCGGGTGCCGGTGGAAGCGGTGAGTGCCAAAAGGTAGTCTCGCAGAGCGCTGTTCAGGTCGCCGTCAGGGCGGAACTGGACGAAGCCGGTTTCGCGGATTGTTTCGCCCGGATCGAGGTTTCGCGCGGGGATGCCCATGAAGCGGTGGGTGATATCGAACTCGATTGTGTCGTTGCCGGTCCAGCGAATCTTTTTACGCTGATGGGCGTGGTTTTGGCTGAGCGGCCCTTCGATGAAGGCGGGACGTTCCCAGCCATCGCTTAATACAAGTGCTTCAAGGTGGGGTAGTTCAGGGCATCGCTCGCTGAGGAGGTGCCATTCGTTTTCGGGCAGGGGTGCGAGTGGGGGGAGGCCAAGGACTTCATCGGCATCATAGTCGTTCTCTCCGGTAACACGCGGGTGGAGCGAGTAGAGCGCGTGGGGCGCAACAAGACCACCCTCCCACGAAACCGACTCCGGTCCCATGGAGAAGGTTTCGATATTGAGCGGCGAATCCCCGTCGTTGGTCATGATGAGTTGATAGATGCAACGGTCGACTTCCTGTTGTATTTTGACGGTGCAGCAAAGGCCGTCCATCCTGCTTTCCCAGCACCTTCCGGGTTGGATCTCTTTCCATATGTTATTTTTAAAAACCGGAGCGCTAACGGAAAACCGCAAGGTGGCTACAATACCATGGAGAGTGAATGCATGAGTTAGGTCGGTGGTCATAGGATGCTATAAGTTCTTGTGTTGATATTCTTGGTAGGCACCGAATTCGGCAAGGTTGTCTTCTCCCATAAAATTGGGAGGTTCTTCCATGGGTAGGTTGAGCGATTCCCTGATCGTGCGGGCGAGGCGACTACGGCGGTATTGCTGATGAACGAGTGCCCAAGGGTGGTTCATGAGCAGGTCGAGGGCTTGTTCAGCATGCCCCTCATCAAAAAGCAAGTGGGCGCGAGCCTCGACGAGGTCGTCGCTGTCGAGTGCTGCAACTTGGTTGTGGAGTTGGCGACGTTTATCCAGCGTCGTTGCATTTTTCAATTGGCGCAAGGCGTTGTCATAGGCCACGACAATCTGCGGGTGGAGCAAGAACGCGGGTTCGGTAATGCGTTCAAACTCCGCTACGCTGGCAGCGGGGTCTTGTTCGGTAGTGAGCAGGAGCACGCCGGAAAATGCCGTTGCACGAGGGTCGCTGGAATCGTGAAGAACGGCAAGAGCGTTGCTGATATTATCGCGCGCTGCGAGCCACGCACCCAGCTGGAACTTCCAGTGATCGGCATCGGGGGCGGCTTGCTGGATCGCCCATTCGAGCGCTTTGCCGAGATCTTCCATGCCGCTGGGAGCCCATAGATTAGATGCAAGGTTGGGTGCAGGGGGGATTCGCGAGGGTTCATGGTCTTGCCACGCTTGCTGGAGTTGAAGAAAGAGATCGACGGTTTCCGGCCGGGCCCAATTGTAGTGCGGGAGTTCCCAAGGGTGTTCCTCGGGGTGTTTCAATGCGGCAAGGGGAAGACGCTTTGTGGTGGGGAACCAGTATTCGGTTTGGCGGTGGGTTTCGCCGGGTTGCAACTGTGCTTTGATACCCTGGTCAATAAGCGGCCCGGCCTGGATTTCGAGGCATTGGCGCTTATCAGTAGTATATTGGTTAACCCATGGCTCGTGTTTGCCCATCCCGTCCGACCAGAGTTTGATGCCCGGCATTTGATTCCTGTCGGCTAGATGGTAGAGGCCAACTCCGAGGCTTGGCGTAAAGACACCGAAGGCATTTATATCCGGATCTTTCCAGAAAAAACCGGTCATGTTGGTGATGTCGGATTGGGTTTTTGGCCCTTGGGTTTTCCAATCGATTTCGCCGAGTCGGTGGTTATGCCGCAGCACGGGACCGTTGGGGAAGTCGAGAAGGGTATCCGGCGCGCAGGGGACACCCGCGTTCGACCATGACATCCATGGGTAGGCGTGTTTTCCGGGATTGTGAAACTCGCTCTTCTGGGTGAGAAAGCG
>JAUXGY010000420.1 GCA_030621805.1 Kiritimatiellales bacterium
GCAATGAAGATCTCGGACGAGGTGAGCGCCGCCTTGACGCCGGCTGCATCGGCATCGAGCACAAGGACGACCTCGTCGGCATAGCGCTTGATGAGCCGGGCATGGTTTTCAGTAAGCGCGGTGCCTTGCGAGGCGACGACATTCGTCAGCCCGGCCTGATGGCAGCGGATGGCGTCGATCTGCCCTTCGACGACGATGGCTTGGCGTGCCTCGACGATGGGCTTGCGCGCCTTGTCGAACGCGAAGAGCACCTGGTTTTTGCGGAAGAGCAGAGTTTCGGGGCTGTTGACATATTTCGCCCCCTTTTCGGCTTTGTTCATAATGCGGCCGCTGAAGCCGATGACCCGGCCCATCGGATCGCAGATCGGAAACATGACGCGGTTGCGGAAGCGGTCGTAGTGGCTCTTTTTTCCATTGCGCTCGGAGGGAACAACGAGCCCGGCCGCTTCGAGTTGCTCGGCGGTGTATCCTTTTTTGAGCGCGCGTTTCATGAGACCATCCCATTCATTGGGGGCAAAGCCCACCTGGAACTCCTTGAGGAGGTCGACAGGCAGGTCGCGCTCTTCGAGGTAGCGGCGCGCTTCGTCGCCCTCGGAGCCTTCTATGAGGAGCCGATGATAGAAGGCGGCGGCCTCACGATGGATCTTGTATAGCGCATCCTTGTCGCCGCTACGCTCGGGCTGCCCGCCTTCGTAAATAATCTCGACCCCGGCTCGTTCGGCCAAAATTTTGATGGCGGTGACAAAGTCGACCTTCTCGTATTCCATGACAAAGCGAAAGACATCGCCCCCCGCGCCACAACCAAAACAGTGAAAGATCTGGCGGGTTTCGTTGACGGTGAAAGATGGCGTCTTTTCCTGATGGAAAGGACAGTTGCACTTAAAGGTTGAGCCCCGCCGGCGGAGCTGGGGCAGATAAGAACCCACCACCTCCACCACGTTGCAGCGGGCACGGATCTCTTCGATCGTCTCTTTCGGTATCATCGCCATACACAAGATATAGCGCAGCCCGGCTCCGTCCTCAATCCCGCGCACCGGAATTCTGCCTGCGGACATTTTCGGCGAGTTACAGGAGGTTCATACAACTCCGCCTAGAATTTCGGAGGGAGGGGCGTGAGCCGGTTTTATGCTCGGGTAAATTCCCAATGGGAATCACGTCTCACTCGTCACTTTTCCTTTACAGCTCCACCACACCGGCTTCTTCTTGATGGATTAGAATGTCGCGCAGTTGATCGACACGATCTTCAAGTACGGCGCGGGTCATATGGGGTTGGATGCGCGGAACCAATTCGTAGCAGACGAGCTTCCCTACCCGGGATTTCTGGCTGAACGTGTCAAAGAATTTGGGTGTGCCCAAAATCACGAGAAAGATCATGACAACCAGAGTCACCATTGCTCCACGAATAAACCCCAAAGCAAAGCCATAGGTTCGATCCGACCGGTCGGAAATTTGCGTTTTCAATACATTGGCCAATAGTTTGCTGACTAGGATAAAGAAGACAATCGTCAGCACCACCAACCCTGCAAGGATCAACCACATCATGTAGGTGTCGGGCAAGTTGCGAAACACACCGCCCAGATAGCTAAAGATCGGCGGGTAGGCAAAAAATAGAAATATGCCCAGAGCCACGAAGGTGATAATATGTGCCACCTGCCCGGCAAACCCGTTCTGAAATCCCCCCAACGCAAACAATAGTGCCACCGCTACATATGCCACATCAATCAAGCTCAGCCATTCTGGAATCATAAGAATCGTCCTCTCTTTTCCTTCTCGCGCATTATGTCCCCATTACTAGCAATTTCAACGCCACATTCCGTAGAATTTGATCTCGCCGGAACAGCCAGAAGGTAGGTCGCCAACATCATGAGCCCCACATTCTTCAATACCCCGAACCAGCCGATGGGATGCGCCATGGGCGAAGTGGAAAAGCAACCGCAGGCCATGTGACTACCTCGCACAAGATTGATCCCTATACCAAACGAAAACACCAGTAGCAGGACAAGGAGTAGCCACAACACCGCCGCCTGCAAGCGAGGAACGAACAACAGGATAAAAGCACACGCAAACTCCACCCCCGCAATCCACAGGGAAACGACATTCACCGCATCGTACGGAAGCAGGTGATATCGGAACACCGAAAGCGAAAACCCCGACGGATCAACCATCTTCTGCAACCCCGACCAGCCAAATACCCCCGCCAAAACAGCGATAGCCACCACACG
>JAUXGY010000284.1 GCA_030621805.1 Kiritimatiellales bacterium
CTTTCCCGGGCGACTTGAACAGACCACCGAACGATCCCAACTCGCTGACCACGCCGGAGGTGTTGGTGGCTTTAACTTTTTTACCGATCCGTTTGAGCGAATTCATCATTACATCAATATCCACGCCGGCTTCGGCATAGGCAGATTTTTTCTTTTTGGTCATCGTGAAATCCTCGGTCAGTTAAATTTAATCGGGTCAGAATCTATTTCCGACACGGAGATGTCAACTCCGTTGCCGAGTGCTTTTTGTAAAATGTTGCGAAAGACGGGGAGATAGCCTCGCTCGGTATTCGTATGCTCGCAAAGAATGACGCTAGAGCCTCTTTGTTTAATGGCCAAAATGTTGTGATGGCTCATCTCTCCCGTTAGATAGCAGTCGGCCTTAATTCCTTCAAAGGCTTCTGTTCCCGCTCCGGCGCAAAGGGCAACGGTATGGATGGAGGCATCGTTCCCTGCCTTGGCAATCCGCACGGTTTTAAGGCCGAGATATTTTTTAATTCGTTGCGATAGCGTCGCGAGCTTCACAGGCCGTTTGAGTTTAACCAGTCGGCCTTGTCCTGCGTCACCGTGTTCATGGGGGTGCAACACGGAAACCTCGCCCTCACCAACCCCATCGGCCAGCCAATCGTTCACGCCACCAATCACCGCATCTAGCGCGGTGTGTGGGGAGTAGACGGCCATATTCTTTTGGATCAATTTCATGATCGTACGGTCGTAGGCATTGTCGGCATTCAGGCGGTTGGCTGGGCGGAAGAGAATGGGGTGGTAGGCCATGATCAGGTCGGCCTTGGTGATGGTGGCCTCGTCGGCCACGGCTTCGGTCAGGTCAATCGTTAGTAGGATCTTCTTAACGTTGCGTGGGCGTAGCGGATTAAGCAGTAGCCCGACATTGTCCCATTCCTCTGCATAGCTTAGTGGTGCGATGTTTTCCAAGGTCTGGATAATGGATTGAAGTTTCATGCTGGTGATTATGCACATCAGTGGAGCGACGAAAAGTGAAATTGAGGGAAGGAGGGCTTGATTTGCCTTGATCGGGTTTTTATCATTCAGATCCAATCAATAGGAGGTCGGGATGAAAAAATGGAAATGTGTCTGCGGTTATATTCACGATGGCGATGAAGTGTGCGGGCTCTGCCCCAAGTGCGGCGCAGCGGGGTCGGTTTTTACCGAGCTGGATGAAGCTTCTGCCGATCTGATTGAGCGTTCGCGCCATACCAATGCGCTACACGCGCAACTAATCGATCTCGCACGCCAGATCGAGCGGGTCTGCGAGGCGGGAATAAAAGATGCCCTCGATCCGGGATGTATCGATGTGTTTGAGAAGAGCTTGAACGCCTCCTACATCCAGATGAAGCTTTCCATGACCGAAATGCAGGGCCACATGCAGAAAGGCAAGTGGGGGTAAAACAAGTTGGAGTGCGGCGGATTGATACCGCTTTTAAAAGCGCGATCAAGCTCGCGCACTCCAAAAGTTAAAAAAACGCATCGGATTGCTCCGAGGCGTTTTCCGCTGTTTTTTTGGCTTGGGAAACCTATTTTAGAGCCATCTGGATGAAGATCATCACGAAGAGGGCGACGGTTTCTACGATACCGAGCGAGGTCAGGTAGTTACCAAATCCTTGTCCAGTTTCGGCCAGAGCATCAGAGCCAGAAGCGCCGGTCTTGCCTTGGTACCAAGCGGACATGCCCATGGCGATTCCGCCGATGATGCCTGCGCCCAGAACGGCCGGCCACATGACTGCGGCAGATTCTAAGAGAGCCATTTTGTTGAAGGCGAGCAGCAGAAGCAGGCCGTAGATGGTCTGCGAAAGTGGTGCGCCGATGAATACGAGCAGGATGAAGGGGGCCGGTTTTCCCTGTAGGTAGCATTTTTTCCATGCGCCGATACCAGCCATGGCTGCGGTTCCTGTTCCAAGTGCCGATCCAATTGCGGCAAATCCGAGAGCCGCGGCTCCACCGAGTTTAATCAGTGCGGGTGCTAATTCTGTCATTTTATTTCCTCCGGTTAATCAATTTCTAGGTTAAAGGTTATCTGTGTTTTTTCTGAAAGGATTAAAGTGCGTTCCGGCCCATTCAACGCCGGCATGTCCCGAAAACTCCAAGGTGTTCAAGCGGATGCCATGAACCATTACGCCCATGGCACCGAGGATAATATTGAGCCCGTGTCCAGCGAATAGAATAAAAGCTGCGCCAATAGAACCAAGTCCGCTGAATCCAATATCCAGAGCCATTCCGTTGAAGGCCTGGGCAATTGCGAGGGATGCTGCACCCACGGCGTAGAGTCGGACATACGAGATGATATCTACGAAGTTGTTGATCACATCCAGTAGGAGCGTGACGAGGCCGAAGTAGGATTTGGTCAGCACGAGGCTGAGAACGATTAGTGCAATACCTAGTCCCAGCAGGGGAAGTTGGGCTGTAGCAACCCAGCTGGGTAGCACAATGTAGAGCACCATGTTCAACACAACGGAGAATAGAGACCACGTGCAGCAAAGCCAGCCCAGATCGGTCAATGCCGCCCACGAGTTAATCTTACGGATCAGGTTCCATCCGTGTGCGAGGGTCAAGTGCAGCGTGCCAATGGTGAAGCAGATAAACATGATGTGGTTGGCCGCGATATCGGCATTCCAACCTTCGCCGGTTTTACCTGTCATGTAGTCGTTGGTTAAGCTACGCAAGGGGGCCGGAAGGGTTTCGATTGGAATCCCGAAGTAGTTTCCGGTCAATGCACCGAATACGACGCAGAAGCCGCTCATAAGGAGTAATAGGTTGAGTCCGGGCTGAGCGGCGGCATTGCCTTTGGTCTTCATTTTTCCGAATAGGGTCAGTCCGATGAAGAGCAGGCCGTAACCGGCATCGCCAATCAGGAAGGCAAAGAAGATACTCAGGAAGATCATGAAAAGGGCACTGACGTCCAATTCCTTGTAGCCCGGAATCACCCCGATCATATCGAAGACGGCTTTAACGGGTGAAACCCACTTGGGGTTGCGAAGCAGGGTGGGGGCATCGTCTTCGTCGGTGACATCTTCAAACTGGTAGCCCCATCCGTTTTCCTGCGCGGCGGCGGCGAGGTCATCTTCACGATCGGCGGGATAAAAGCCTTTGAGATAGGTGATGGATGACTCCGTACCCATGCCCTGGTGGACTTCAAGATAGTTGATCCCATCGGCTGCATTCCCGGCGATTTGCTCAGCGTGTTGGCGGTCGCCGGCATACTGCTGGAACTCGGATTCGGTTGCTTCGAGCGCCTTGGTGGTTTTTTCGAGATGGTATTCAATCTGCGAGAGGGATTGGTCGGGCAGGCGAACCTCGTGCGCGGGAAGGGTGAATTTTTCGCGACTTGCGGCGAGCACATAGACCAAGTTCTTATCGCGGTTGATTTC
>JAUXGY010000283.1 GCA_030621805.1 Kiritimatiellales bacterium
ATAACGTGGATGGCGCACGCGCTCAGGCGGAACGGGGTGAGCTGGCTTTCGGTACCATCGACTCCTGGCTGTTATGGAATCTGACCCGCGGGCGGAAACACATGACCGACATCACCAATGCCTCGCGAACGCTTCTGTTTAATCTCCATACGCAGCAATGGGATGCCGAGTTGCTGAACCTGCTGGACATTCCCGAGAGTATGCTTCCCGAGGTTAAATCATCGAGCGAGGTCTATGGTCAGGCGGACCGGTTTCTTTGTGAGTGTGGATGCCCTATTTCCGGCATTGCAGGCGACCAGCAGGCCGCCCTGTTCGGACAGGCGTGTTTCGAGCCCGGTTCCGCAAAAAACACCTATGGAACCGGTTGTTTTCTTTTAATGAATACCGGCACAAGACCGGTGGTTTCAAACCATAATCTACTGACGACCGTGGCATGGAAACTGGGCGATGAGATTAACTATGCACTGGAGGGTAGCGTCTTTATGGGGGGAGCGGTGGTGCAATGGTTGCGCGATGAGCTGGGCATCATTCAATCCGCACCCGAGATCCAGCAGCTGGCCCTGCAGGTTCCCGATTCCGGCGGCGTCTATTTTGTTCCGGCCTTCGCGGGTTTAGGGGCACCCCACTGGGATCCCAACGCGCGCGGAATGATCATTGGTCTTACTCGCGGCTCGGGTAAAGCGCACCTTGCACGGGCTACTTTGGAATCCACCTGCTTCCAGTCGCTGGAGGTTCTGCGTGCGATGGAGAAGGATTCCGGCGTATCCATGAAATCCCTGAGGGTCGATGGCGGCGCGAGTGCGGATACTATTTTGATGCAGATCCAAGCCGACCTTTTGCAAATCCCGGTTGAGCGACCTCGGCAGATTGAAACCACCGCTTTTGGAGCCGCCGCCTTGGCGGGACTGGCCGTGGGTTTCTGGAAGAGCACCGCAGCGATTTCCGCCCAGCTGGAGATAGAGCGTATCTTTGAACCGCAAATGGGAGCCGATGAAGCCGACGCCCGCTACAGCCAGTGGAAAAGGGCGGTCGACCGAAGCAAAGATTGGGCGACTGGATAACATCAAAATCCAGTTCGAAAATGCTTTTCATCCACTGTATGAAATGCGCATTCTCCAGTTTAAATCAAACGTCTACTAACCCCAAAGCGAGAGAGGATTCCCCCATGATTATCGGCGTGCCCTGCGAAGTTAAAAAAGATGAATATCGAATTGCTGTCCTCCCTGCTGGAGCCCAGTTGTTGGTGGAGGATGGTCATACCGTTTTAATTGAAAAGGATGCCGGAATTGGTAGTGGATTTACCAATGAGGGCTACCTTCGGGTGGGTGCAGAAATCGTTGAAACCGCCGAAGAGGTCTTTGAACGCGCCGATATGATCGTAAAGGTTAAGGAGCCGCAACCTGAAGAAATCGCCCGACTGCGCAAGGATCAAATCGTGTTCACCTATTTCCACTTTGCCAGCTCGCACGAACTGACGGTCGAGTGTCTGAAGCGCGGTATTTCTGCGGTGGCCTACGAAACGCTGACCAATCCTCAAGGCGGCCTTCCGTTGCTTACTCCAATGAGCGAGGTGGCCGGAAAACTCGCGGCGCAAGAAGGTGCAAAGTGCCTGTTGGCTCCCATGCGCGGGCGCGGCATTCTTTTGGGCGGTGTTCCGGGTGTGGCGCCGGCCAATGTGCTGATCCTGGGTGGCGGAGCGGTGGGCAGTAATGCCGCACGCTTGGCCGCCGGACTAGGTGCAAACGTTACGATTATGGATATCAACCTCGACCGGTTGCGCTACCTTTCCGACGTCATGCCATCAAACGTTACGACCATCTATTGCGACCCCCATGCCGTCGAGCACTATGCCGTTCAAGCGGATCTTGTGGTGGGCTCTATTCTGATTCCCGGAGCCAAGGCCGTTCAGCTCATCACAAAGGAACTGGTTGGAAAAATGAAGAAGGGCGCCGTTATTGTGGATGTCTGCATCGACCAGGGCGGATGCTGCGAAACCAGCAAACCCACCACCCATACCGAACCGACCTATGTGGTCGATGGCGTCGTGCACTACTGCGTGGCCAATATGCCCGGAGCCGTTGCGCGCACCAGTAGCCAAGCCCTCAGCAACGCCACCTTCCCCTACTGCCGCGAGCTGGCCAACCTAGGCCTTGATGGGTTTGTACAGAAGAGTCCTGGCCGCGCCAACGCCCTCAACATGCGGGATGGGAAAATCACTTGCGATGCCGTGAAGGATGCCTTCCCCGAGCTGTGATGCTCTCTTGGTGCGGTGGGTTGTCTTGCGCAGTATGCTCAGACTCGCTTCGCGTGACACCGCTTTTAAATGCAGAGAATCGGCTTTGCGTGGGTGTTTAAAAGCGCAGTCGAGCCCTGCGCACTCCAACTTATTACCACGTCGTAAAGGGATACCGCGCGAGGTGACCATTGCGGTAGCGAGGATCGGAAGAGACCTCCTCCCCGACCCATTCTGGAAGCGCGAACGGTTGTCGCTCTGATTCCAGTTCAATCTCGGCCATAACCAGCCCCGCGTTGGCTCCGGAGAACACATCAAGCTCCCAGAGCATGCCGACATGCTGGATGAAGTAGCGCCGCTTTTCAACGATGGCCTCGCCGCAGAGCACCAGCAACTCGTCGGCATCGGGTACGGGAATTTCGTATTCAAACTCGGAGCGGGTGATGCCTGTGGTCGCGCCCTTGATGGTCAGGAAAGCCTGCTCGCCGATAATGCGGACGCGAACGGTTGTGCCTTGGCCGGAATCAAGATAGCCCTGTTTGCACCTCACCCCTTCTCCGGCAGCCGCTTTCCAGCCGTTGCCCCCCACCAAAAACTTGCGCTCGATTTCGATGCCCATTGCTAATTGATCAACCACGAAATACACCAAATACACGAAACTTTCCCGAGGTTTAAAAATCCGGTTTTCGTGTGGTTCGTGTATTTCGTAGTTCACTCCTCCGGTTTAAAACACCTGTGTTAGTAGAGCGCTGTCGGGAACCATCTCTTCCTTGAGCATGTCGAAGAGCGCGGCGGCAATCGGCCCCGGCACCCCCTTGCCCACCGGCCTCCCCTCGAACTGGGTTACGGGAGTAATGTTCGGCGTTGTGCCGTACACATGGATCTCCGCAGCGGATCGCGCCATCCCCATGCTGATCGGTCGGTATTCGACGGAGGTCAACTTTCGCTCCTGTTTGAGTTGCTGCGCAAAATGGAAGGCGCGTTTGGCGGTGGTTCCGGCGAGAACGCGATCAGCCGGCGGCATGAAGAGTTCCTTGCCGAGCGTCACGATGCCGATGTTTTCCGTGGCTCCCTCGGCGAGGTTGCGGTGTTCGTCGAGCGATACGGTAAAGTCGACCCCGAGATCGATGGCCTCCTTTTTCATGAGGACGTTGGGCAG
>JAUXGY010000217.1 GCA_030621805.1 Kiritimatiellales bacterium
TTCGATCACGATCCGGTCGGAGTAGATTGAGTCGGGGTCGAACTGAACCGTAATGGCTTCGATTTCGACGACGTTGGGGGTGGAGAGCA
Source organism: Kiritimatiellales bacterium (assembly GCA_030621805.1). Classification (GTDB taxonomy): domain Bacteria; phylum Verrucomicrobiota; class Kiritimatiellia; order Kiritimatiellales; family Pontiellaceae; genus Pontiella. The sequence continues at coordinate 90 of JAUXGY010000217.1, forward strand.
GTCCCGGATCGCTGAGGAGCAGGTGGTTGAGCTGTACCACTCCGCTGGTCAAACTGAGTGATAGCTGTTCGATGCCAAGCTGGACGTCTAAATCCGAATCGTCGGTATGGGCCAAGTGCATCTGTATGTCGTTGATCTCCAAGGTTTCGATAATCACTTTTTTAGGGGATTTTCCTGAGTCGTCTTTCGGGGTTTTCTTGGGCTCGTTGGGATCGATCCCTGTGAAACTCTGTATATTTTGGATAAATTCGGAGATGGTATCGGTCGTCTGGTTTTGCTCATAGATGAAATGGGGACTGTCGATCTGGATTTCATGAATGATGATCGTGTCGGAAAATAGGGAGCGCATATCGATCGCCACATGGAAATCGGCTAGCTCCCAGGTATTCGTTCGGCTGAACCCTTCATGGCTACCGATCTGGAAGCCGCGTAGGTCGAGGGTTCCTTTGCGCGGGTTGATCGACAGATACTCGATGGTGACGGGAGTTCCCAGTACTTTGGGACCGATCCTTTCCACAAGGGCCTTCGCAGTGGGTCCCAGCCAGAAGAGCACCAACAGCACCACCAACAAGACCATCACGGCTAAAACAATGGATACGATCTTCAGAATCTTTCTCATTTTCAAAGCAATCATCTCTTCCTTCTCTTTTTGCAGAGAAATATCGTAGCGCACAGCCCTTCGCTTTTGAAAGCTATATAAGTGCAAAAGGACGCGCCCGTTGTAAGCAACACGCCTCGCATAACCTCGTTTCCCGACGCATCGAGCATGGGGTAGGAAAATCATTTACGAGGGGTGAGTGCTCAGAAAAACAACCTTTATTTTGATATAGTATACTATATAAAAATGGCTATTAATCACCATTTAAAGGGTAAAATATATAGAATACTATATCAAAAATAATGGGATAGACATTGCTAACCATAGTCTTTTACGGAGTTCCCTCGTGGATTTATACCCCCATAAAAACATCTTTGAATTTATTTGGAGGGGCGCAGGCCTCTGCGTCCCCGCACGATCGGAGCCCCGCACCACAACTTGCTCCGCCGACAGGCAGAGAGGCCTCTGCCCCTCCTTCGTTCGTTTAGCTCTTTTCGCTTATTTCTGCTGGAAGGTTTCTACTGGTGGTGTCAGAGGCTTTGGCATCCTTTGTTTTGAGGCAAGCCTGTGGTTTGTATTTCCTTCATTTACGGCTTGTATCGCAGGGCGTTGCGTCTATTATGACGCGCTCAAATCAAGGGGAAAGTGTGGTTTTTTCCGGTCGTGTGGCTGGGCTGCGTTTTTCTCGATTAAATTAACAAAGGTCAGGGAGCGCGTGTTCCCACTTTATTATGGAATCAACAACCAACACAAACATAGTGGACGAAGCCACTATGGAAGCCATGTACGACGAAACCCTCAAGAACCTTAACGAAGGGTCCATCGTCACCGGAAAAATCCTTAGCGTCATCGACGGCGACGTACTCATTGATATTGGATACAAATCCGAAGGGATCGTTTCGACTCAGGAATTCACCGATCTGGAAGAAGAACCGGTTGGACAGGAAGTCGAAGTTTATCTCGAACAGCTTGAAGACAAAGACGGCATGATCGTGCTCAGCAAGCGCCGCGCCGTACAGCAGCGCGCATGGGACTATGTGGTCAACGAATGCGAAGAAGGCAGCCTCGTTGAAGGAACCATTAAGAATATCGTCAAGGGCGGCTTCATTGTCGACGTGGGCGTAGACGCATTCCTCCCGGGCTCGCAGCTCGACGTGGTGCCCGTTCGTAATCCCGAGGAACACATGGGTAAGACCTACGAGTTCCGCATCCTAAAAATCAATCTTGAACGCAAGAACATCGTGGTTTCCCGTCGTGAACTCATCGAAGAGTCCCGTCGCGAATCCCGCCGCAAGATCCTTGCTGAAATTCAGGTGGGTCAGGTCCGCTCCGGTGGGGTCAAAAACATCACCGACTTCGGTGCATTCATCGACCTCGACGGCATTGACGGTCTGCTTCACGTGACCGACATGACTTGGGGCCGCATCAACCATCCTTCCGAAATTCTGAAGGTAGGCGATGAGGTTGATGTCATGATCCTCGAAGTGGATCTAGAGAAAGAGCGCATTAGCCTCGGCCTCAAACAGACTCAGGACAACCCGTGGGAAGATATCGAAGCACGCTTCCCGATTGGCGGACGTGTACACGGTAAAGTGGTCAACCTCGCGCCGTACGGTGCATTCGTTGAGCTCGAACAGGGCATTGAAGGCCTCGTCCACGTCTCTGAAATGTCCTGGACCAAGCGCATCCAACGTGCCGCCGATGTGCTCAATGTGGGCGACGAAGTCGATGCGGTGATCCTCAGTGTTAGCACCGAAGACAAGAAGATCTCCCTCGGCATGCGCCAGATCGATGACAACCCATGGGAAGTCGTTGCCGGCAAGTATCCGATTGGCTCGCTCGTACAGGGCAAGGTTCGCAACTTCACCACCTACGGGGCCTTTGTTGAGCTCGAAGAAGGGGTGGACGGCATGATCCACGTGTCCGATATGTCCTGGACCCGCAAGGTCAACCACCCGTCGGAAGTTCTGCAAAAGGGCGACGAGGTCGAAACCATCGTTCTCGAGATCGATGCCACAAGCCAGCGTATCAGCCTCGGCCTCAAACAGGCTCAGAACGATCCGTGGGCCGGCATTGTCGACCGTTATCCCGTCGGCACGAAGATTGAAGGCATTGTCACTAAGATCTCCTCCTTCGGCGCATTTGTTGAAATCGAGGAAGGCATCGATGGCCTCGTGCACATCAGCCAGATCAGCGATGAGCACATCGAGCGCGTCTCGGACATCCTGAAAGTGGGCGATACCATCGAAGCACGCATCGTCAAGGTTGATCCGGTTGAGCACCGCATTGGACTGAGCGTCAAGGCCGCCAAGGTCGACGACGATAAGTTCGAAGTGGAAGAAGGTATGCTCGAAGGCCTCCAGCCGGGTGGCGAACTCGTCAACCTCGCCGGTGCGTTCGACAGCGCCTTTGGCGACCAGCTCGACGAGTGGCATCCTGGCGATTCTGCCAAGAAAGACGAAGAAGAGAAATCCGAGTAGGGATTTTTCTTCCGGAATCACAAAAAGGCCCGCCCCAACCGGCGGGCTTTTGTGTGTGTAGACAGAGCATCTTGCTCCGTTGGAGTGGGCTTGTGCGCTAAATCCAGCTTTGCATCGGATAGAAATGCACCATGTTCTACCTGAACGGAGCAAGATGCATCCGTCTACGGTTTTGCATCGCCGCACAACGGTTTCCTCCTTCCGGTCGGATAAACGGTTTCTGCATCTGGAGGGCCGATCCTCCGTGCCACGTGAACCGAGTTGGTCACGGCAACGTGGCCTCAATCGGTCGACAGGACAGCTCCCATCCCTTCACTAAACCCTGAACCGCTATGAAGCGAATAAAACATGAGTAAGATTATCCTTGTATAAGCATGTGGGGGGGGGGGTAGAAAGATTTTCACGCCTAAAACAAGGGAGGTAGGATGAGTAATCTAGCATGTAGTAGCAATTTTTCCGGAAACTTGATCACGGAATGGGAATGCCACCGCAACATGGTGGTTAAGGAACAGTTTTCCTACACCGACCCCAGCGGCCACGAATGGATTGTTCCGGCGGGTGCGGTGGCAAATGGTGCAACCATCCCGCGCCCTCTCTGGTCTGCCATTGGCTCTCCTTTTGTGGGTGCATATCGCCGGGCTTCGGTAGTTCACGACTATTTTGTGGGGGAGGGGGATAACCCAGACGTAGATGCTCGCGCGCGAAAAAAAGCGGATCGCATGTTCTACCATGCCTGTCGAAGCGATGGATGTTCTCGGAGGTTTTCAACCATGCTCTACATCGGTGTTCGCACAGGTTCATGGATGTCCAAACTTCCCAAGCCGTTTGAATCATTGGTAGTGGCGGATGAGCAGGAATGGATTCGCGATAGTGCCGAAGCCGACATGATTGTCCGGAAATTCTGGGAACTAGTCGACAAGTCGGAAAGTGAATCGGCTCTGGTCGGTGAGGACTTGGATCGACTGGATGAAATTATCGATGAAGCCCTCGGCATTCAGGATTAATAAAGGCAAAAAGGAGAAAACCATGAAACACATCATTCCCATTCTAATGGCAACCGCCCTGATGGGCAGTAACGCCAAGGC
>JAUXGY010000279.1 GCA_030621805.1 Kiritimatiellales bacterium
CGGGGGAACCATCATGCAGGTGGCGTAGCATTTATGGGGGGAGCGGTAGTAGCGCGCAAGCGTGGATGGACTCCAGTCGTTGGCCATGAACCGAACCATTTCCTCAAAAATAAGATCGAGCGGATCATGATTAAGCCAACGACCGTTTCGACTCCGCTTAAAGTCATAAAACGTTCCCTCCAGATCATTACCGATCGACGATCTTTTCCCAAGCAGGCCGTCTTCCTCGTCGAATTCAGGCATATTGCCGAAGCCGACCACATCGCTGCCGCTGCTGAGACCCGCCTCAATCCCGCTCGATGCCAGATCCGGGAACTGGATGTCGTGCAGGTCGGGCCGGTTGACCACGGCGGTAATCTTTGCGGTGGACTTGGGCTTGGATGGTTTTTTCATCTTCATCTGCAGCTTTTTAAGCGGCATCTTCGGGACTTTCACGGGCGGGGGCGGCTTGAATTCAACCTCCTTCGGTTTGGTGATCGTAAAAATGACCAGGGCACCGGCCAGCAAGAAGAGTCCGGCGTGGAACAGGATGCTCACCACCACCGCAGTGGGCATTCCCTTAACCACTTTCTGTGTTTTGTTAATTAATCGTTTCATGGTGAACCAGCAGGCTACATCGCCCGCCCTGCAATTTTTGGCGGCAGATCAATTGTACAATACTCTAATGCACGTCGAGCTGCCTTACCCCGTCTTTGTAAATTTTTCCAACGAGCAATTTGGATTGGTCCACATCGACAATGCCCAACGGCGGGTTGGTCTTCCAATGGCCTCGGGTAAAATCGGGCATATCCAGCGAGGCACCGCGTGTGCCGACCGATTGCTGCGACAGGGGAAAAAGCACGCTCCAGGCCGCCGCATCGTAGACATCCTGATCGAGCGGAAGTCCATGCTTGAGGCAGTAGATGAGGCGGTAGTCCATGATGAAATCCATGCCGCCATGCCCGCCAATTTTTTTGGCAAGTGCTCCCATGGTTTTAACGAGCGGGTGCTCGTATTTATCTTTGATTCCAGCCAACTCCTGTTCATTTAACCAGCGATGTCCACGGTCCGTTGACAGGAGTGCAATTTTGCCGAACTCAGTTTTATGGATGGTTCTGCTATCAGGCCATTTGCGTGCACACCCTTTGGTTCCCTGGAGCAGGTGGATGCGGCTATACGGCCTGGGTGTGCTGACATCATGCTGTATCATGATGGTTTCGCCGTTTTTACATTTGATGACCGAGGTGTTCATGTCGCCCCGGTAATTCACCTCGGCGTACTGCTCCTTTTTGCTGCGCTCGGCCCATGCGTGGAAGGCGGCGGCCTTGGAGGAGATGGACACCATATAGTCGAATTGATTCCCCCGGTTAATGTTCATGCATTGCGCAACCGGCCCCAGCCCGTGTGTCGGATAGAGATTGCCGTTTTTGTCCAGATTGTGTTTAAAACGCCATTTTTTCCAATGTTCATTAACTGCGATGAGTTCGTGGATGTAGGCCCCTTCAGCATGGGTGAGTTCCCCGAAGACCCCCTGTCGAACCATATTCAGCGTCATGAGTTCAAAGAAATCATAGCAGGTGTTTTCCAGCATCATACAGTGCTTGCCGGTACGCTCGGAGGTTTCCACCAGTTCCCAGCACTCCTCAACCGTAATGGCCGCCGGCACCTCAGTTGCGGCGTGCTTGCCGTGCTTCATGGCGTAGACGCTAATCGGCGCATGCCATTCCCACGGCGTGCAGTTATAGACTAGGTCAAGATCCAGCTCGCACATTTTTTTCCATGCATAGTCACTGCCGGTAAACGCCTTGGCTGGCGGGCGTCCGTTGCGCTTGATGGTTTCCTGCCCCTTCGCCAGCGCTTCTTCGCGGATATCGCATAATGCGACAATTTCGATATCCTGAATCTTGGCCAGCCGGGCCACCGCTCCGATTCCACGACCCCCGATCCCGACGATACCCACGCGTATTCTTGAGAGCGGTTTTGCGGAAAAACCGCACATGTTTCGTTTTGCGGAACCTCGACCCCCTAGTGCGCTGGCCGCCAAGGAAAGTCCACCTGCTATTAAAGAGGACTTCGTAATAAAAACACGGCGATCATTCATTTTTTACTCCTGGTTTGGTTATAAAGATCCTACTCGGGGAAAGTCTAAATATAGATGCAGATCAGGAGAGCGGCAACAGGGCGATGCGGTAAAAGCGCTGGGGATCGCCGCTGGCGGGAACCGTATAGCTGGTGGTGCTTCCGGGATTGCTGGCCGGATAGTCCGTGACAATGGCCGGATCGGACCAATCCATTAAATCATCCGTGGTCTGGATCTCGTAGAAAGCCCCCGGTGCCGATGGCCAGGTGGCGGTGAAACCGCCAACCGCCTCGGGAACCCACTCGCCCACAAAGTCGGATCCCGGATCGAGCGGATTGGTTCCGGTGCGAAGCTCGGCCCCGTCGGGGGTGTTGTCTCCGTCGGTGTTGTCGTTGTCGGGGTCGGTTTCGGTGGGATCAACGAGGCCGTCGAGATCGGGGTCTTCGAGGATGTCGGCGAGGCCGTCGCCATCGACATCAACCGAGGCATTGTTGGGAATGGAGACGACGTTGCCGTTGGGCGCCGTCGTGCCGACCGTCGGCTTGAGCACCCCGTACGTGCCCCATGTGGCATCCAGCGTCTGAGCCAGGGCGCGGGTCATGCGGGCGAGGGTCTCGGGGTCACTGGTGGCCAGGTTGTTGCTTTCGGTCGGATCGGCCGCCAGATTGTAGAGCTGGTGGCTGTTGTTTTGGTAGTTGTAGATCAGCTTCATGTCGCCTTGACGGATGAGCGAGAAAAAATCGTTGTTGTGGTAGTGCGGGAAGTGGACCATGACTTCCTGCGGCCGATGGGTGCCGGGGGTGCCGGCAAAGTAGGGCGTCAGGTCGTGGCCATCCTCCCCGAAGCCGGTGGCACCGGGCAACCCGGCAATGTTCAGGAAGGTAACCGGAAGATCCCAGGTGGTAACCAGATCGGTTTCAATGCTGTTGGCCGGAATGGGAATCGCTTGCTGGAAGGCATTGGCGGGGTTCACGGCACCCCAGCAGACCATCATCGGGACGCGGATGCCGCCCTCCCATCTTGTCCCCTTCTTTCCACGCATCGGAAAATCGTTATAGCCTCCACTCGGAACATTATTGTCAGAGAGGGCGGCGCTATCGCTGCCGTTGTCGCCCACGAAGACGATCAGGGTATCCTCTGCCACACCGAGATCGACCAGCTTCTGGCGGATCTCACCGACGGCCCTATCCATCCCCTCGACCATGGTGGCGAACTTGACGTGGTCAGCGCTGTTGGCCGCAGTGTAGTCGCCCGTGGCATCGGGATTGGTGGTGAACGGCTTGTGAAGGGCGTAGAAAGCCATATGGAGGAAGAAGGGAACGTCGGCGGCGACCGCATCCGTAATG
>JAUXGY010000077.1 GCA_030621805.1 Kiritimatiellales bacterium
ATTGGCGATGAGTCCGGCTTCGAAGGGTTGCACATGGAACCCGGCCCGGTTCCTAGATTCGAATGTACCTGCAGTCGTGAAAAAATGGCAGCCGTTGTACGAAGTCTTCCGATCCCTGATCGGATGGAGATGGTGAAGAAAAATGAACCCGTCGGTATCCAGTGCCAGTTCTGCAACGAACGCTACAAGCTGAGCATCGAAGAGTGCATCGTGGCTTGGAATACAAAAGTTGATGCATGAACTTTGATGAGCCATTGATTCCCGGCACGTTGATTAGACGCTACAAGCGCTTCCTCGCAGATGTCGAGTTGTCCGATGGAACGGTGATTACCGTACACTGCCCCAACACCGGACGGATGACGACGTGTGCGGAACCGGGTTGGCAGGTAGCGCTTTCCGACAGTCACAACCCTAAGCGCAAGTATCGCTTTACATGGGAGCTGGTACACAACGGATCCTGCTGGATCTGCGTCAACACCGGACGTGCAAACGAGCTGGCCGCCGAGGCGGTAGCGAATGGAACCATTCCTGAACTTTCCGGTTATGCCGAGGTGCTACGCGAGCAAACCTTTGGCAATAGCCGCTTTGACCTGTTATTGAAAACGGGCAACGACCTTTGCTATGTCGAAGTGAAGAACGTGACGTTGCTGGCCGAGGATGGGTGCTATGCGTTCCCCGATGCTGTCACCGTGCGCGGGCGCAAGCATCTCAATGAATTGGTGGAGGTCGTGAAGGCCGGACACCGCGCGGCAATGCTCTACGTGATCCCGCGTTCGGATGGAACCGCCTTCCGCATCGCCCACGAGGTTGATCCTGACTATTTTCAGGCCTTGAAAACCGCCATGGCCGCCGGGGTTGAGGTGCATGTTTGGCACGCGGAGGTTTCTTCTGCAGGAATGCAGTTGCTTCAGTCGGTTGCGATGGAAAATCTAACGAGTACAGTTCTCTAAGAAAAGCATGAATTCATGAGGGAATGGTTTCTATAAAAATTAACGAATTATACCTTGAAGATGGAAGGGTCAATCGGCATATTGTCGCGCCTTTAGAAGGTTAAGGTAGATTTGAGTTTACGAAGAAAGACTCCGCGAAACGAAGCCACGAAGTGGCAATAATTAATGAGGAAGACCCATGGCTAGAGAAGTCCCTTTGAAGAATGTCCGTAATATCGGAATCATGGCGCATATTGACGCCGGTAAAACCACCGTTTCTGAGCGCATCCTGTACTACACGGGCCGCTCGCACAAAATCGGCGAAGTCCATGACGGCGCTGCCACCATGGACTGGATGGAACAGGAACAGGAACGCGGCATCACTATTACCTCCGCCGCAACGACCTGCATGTGGAAAGACCACATGATCTCGATCATCGACACCCCCGGCCACGTGGATTTCACGATGGAAGTGGAGCGCGCGTTGCGCGTTCTCGACGGAGCCATTGCGCTCTACTGCGCGGTCGGCGGCGTACAGCCCCAGTCCGAAACCGTTTGGCACCAGTCCGAGCGCTATGAGGTTCCGAAAGTCGCTTTTGTCAACAAGATGGACCGCATCGGCGCCGACTACTTCGGTGTGGTTGAAGGCATCCAAAACATGCTCGGTGCAAACGCCGTTCCGGTTGTTATTCCGATCGGCGCTTCCGACGACTTCATTGGTGTGATCGACCTGATTACCATGAAAGCCCTGATCTTCAAGGAAGAGTCCCAAGGATCTGAGTGGGATGAAACCGAAATTCCGGCCGACCTGCTGGATGAAGCCAAGGAATGGCGCAATAACCTCGTTGAAAAATGTGCTGAGCAAGATGAAGAAATGCTCGAAAAATATTTTGAGGAAGGCGATCTGACCGAAGATGAGATCTGGAAGATCCTACGTATGGCCACCTGCTCCCGTGCCGTGGTTCCGGTCTTCTGCGGATCGGCCTTTAAGAACAAAGGGGTTCAGCAGGTTCTCGACGGCGTCATCAAGATCCTCCCCGCACCGAACGAAATCCCGCCGATCATCTGCACCAAGGATCCGGAAAATCAGCGGAAGGTCGACGACAACGAAGTTCTCTCTGCGCTGGCATTCAAGATTATGTCCGACAAGCATATGGGTAAACTGACCTATCTGCGCCTCTACTCTGGAACCCTCAAGGCGGGTGAAACCATTTGGAACTCTTCCCAGCAGAAAAAACAGCGCATTGGTCGCCTGCTCCGAATGCATGCGAACCGCCAAGAAGCCATTGAAGCGGCTGTGGCGGGTGATATTGTGGCAGTGGCGGGCCTTGCTGAAACTAAAACGGGCGATACGATCTGCCATAGGGACGACGAAATATTTCTGGAATCCATGGACTTCCCTGCACCCGTCATCAGCATTTCGATTAAGCCAGAGTCCAATGCCGATAACGAAAAGCTCGGCGAGGCTCTGCACCGCTTGGCCGACGAAGATCCCACTTTCACCGTGGCCTTTGATCACGAAACATCCGAGACTATTATCTCGGGTATGGGCGAGCTCCACCTCGAAATTATCGTCGACCGCCTCCGCCGCGAATTCAGTGTGGTAGCTGAAGTCGGCCGTCCGGAGGTGGCCTACCGCGAAACCGCAACCAGCCCGGCCAATGGCTCCTACAAGCACTCCAAGCAGTCCGGTGGACGTGGTCAGTATGGCCATGTCGTCATGGGAGTCGAACCCGGCCAGCCCGGTGACGGCTTCGAGTTCGTCAACGAGGTTACCGGTGGACGCATTCCGCAGGAATATATTCCTTCTGTTGAGAAAGGCGTTATCCAGGCTCTGGAAGCCGGTCCGTTCGCGGGCTATCCCGTGGTGGACATGAAGGTCACCCTGACTGACGGTTCCTACCACGATGTCGACTCCTCAGACTTCGCCTTCCAGATTGCAGGTCGTCAGGCCTTCAAGCAACTCTTCATGCAGGGTAACCCGCAGTTGCTTGAGCCGGTTATGTCCCTCGAAATCACCACTCCCGATGAATTTATGGGTGCGGTAAACGGTACGGTCTGCCAACGTCGCGGACGCATCGACTCCATGGACGAGCGTGGCGGTATGAAAATCGTCAAGGGCTACGTCCCGCTGAGCGAAATGTTTGGCTACTCCAATACGATCCGCTCCCTCACTCAGGGCCGCGCATCGTTCTCGATGACCTTCGAACACTACGAGGCCGTTCCGTTCTCGATTGCCGAAGAGGTGATCAACAAGCGCCGAGAAGAGGGCAAGATCAGATAGATTCTGCCATCTCGGTAAACAAAAAGGCCATCCCGAACGGGATGGCCTTTTTGTTGTTTCTGACCGAGTCGACTATTTTGTCTTTGCTTCGGCGATTACTTTCTTGATGTAGGTAACATAGGCTTCGGGACCACCGTCCTGATATCCGGTCTTGTCTATCAGTTTGCCCTCCGGGTTGAGGATAAAGACGGTCGGGAATCCGCCCACATTAAATTTCTTGGCCAGCTCTTTGTTTTGCTTTTGGAGCTTTTCGCTCTGCTTGGACTTATCGCGCGGGAAGTCGGCGAGAACGAGCACTAGGTTTTCTTTAGCATAGTTTTTAAAGGCATTTTTTGAGAAAACTTCCTTATCGAGCTTAACGCACCATCCGCACCAGTCGGATCCGCTAAAATCAATGAGGATGTATTTTCCCTCGGCCTTGGCTTTGGCCGAGGCCTTTGCAAAGTCTGTTTCCCATCCTTCCGAGGCATATGCCCCCGCTCCAATAGCTACCGCTGCCAAAATCATCAGCCATTTTTTCATGTTATCCTCCTTTAGGATTAAGTTAACCCGCGTTAAACGGAATGCAATATGTTGTTTGGGACAAAGCTTTTTACTATTCGTTCATTGTGGACATAAAAAAACCGCCGGGAAGGGCGGCTTTATCGCTTCAGCTAGCGAAGGTTAGTTGACGTCAATGGCGTTGAGATCGCCGAAGGCTTGCTTGATGCGCTCAACGAGACCTTCCTGCCCCTTGCGCAACCAAACACGCGGATCATAGAATTTCTTATTGGGTTTGTCGGCTCCGTCGGGATTCCCAAGTTGACCTTGAAGGTAGCCTTCGTTCACCTTGTAGAAGTTCAGGATACCTTCCCAGGTAGCCCACTGCGTGTCGGTGTCGATATTCATTTTGATAACACCGTAGCCGATGGATTCTTTGATTTCCTCGGGGGAGGAGCCGGATCCACCATGGAACACGAAGTTCAGCGGCTGGGCATCGGCGGTGCCGAATTTTTCGGCCACGTACGCTTGTGAGTCGCGCAGGATGGTGGGGGTCAACTTGACGTTGCCCGGCTTGTATACGCCGTGCACGTTGCCGAAGGATGCGGCCACCGTGAAGTTCGGGCTGATGGCGTTAAGCTTTTCGTAGGCATAGGCCACGTCTTCGGGCTGGGTGTAGAGCTTGGACTCGTCCATGTCGGAGTTGTCGACGCCGTCCTCTTCACCACCGGTGCACCCGAGCTCGATTTCCAGCGTCATGCCGATCTTACTCATGCGCTCAAGATACTGGGCGGAGATTTCGATGTTTTCTTCGAGGGGCTCTTCGGAGAGGTCGAGCATGTGGGAGCTGAACAGCGGGCGACCCTTGCTTTCGAACCACTTTTCGCCTTCGTCGAGCAGACCGTCGATCCACGGAAGTAGCTTCTTGGCGGCGTGGTCGGTGTGGAGGATGACCGGAACCCCGTAGGCTTCAGCCATCATGTGGACGTGCTGAGCGCCGGAGATCGCACCGAGAACGGCACCGTTTTCTTTGAGGCCTTTACCCGCGGTGAAGGCTGCTCCACCGTTGGAGAATTGGATGATGACGGGGGAGTTTACTGCTGCGGCCGCTTCGAGAACACCGTTGATGGAGTCGGTTCCTACTACGTTTACTGCGGGCAACGCGAATTTGTTTTCCTTGGCAATCTGGAAAACTTTGGCGACGTCGGCGCCATGGAGAACGCCGGGTTTTACGGCATCGAGAATTTTAGTCGACATGATATATACCTTCTTGGTTTAGGGTTTTCTATTTCGTTTTCAGCCAATGACTTTGGCAAAAATTCGCGGGAACTATATCAGGATTGTTCTGCGGGTCAACCTCGGCTGGGGCTTTATTCCTGAGGGGGGAAATCGAAGAGGGTTTCGAAGAGTTCGACGAGTTTCTTCCCAAACACCTGCTCGTCGGGACCCGTCACCTGAAGGGTGACTTTTGCATTTTTTTCGAGCCCGAGCATGATGCATTCCAGCGCAGAGGTAAGGGTGCAGGTGCCGGATTCAGCCGTGACGAGGATCTCCCCATCATAGGCCATTCCTTCCTTAACCAGAATGGCAGAAGGCCGGCAATGGATGCCGGCCTCGTTGCGAATTGTTGCTTTTGATTCAAACATTATTCGGAGGCTTCGTTAGCCTCGGCGTCTTCAGTCGCGTCTGGGTTGACCTCGGCGTCTTCCTCTTCGAGTTCTTCCTTCTGCGCTTCGCGTTCATCGTCCACGCTACCCGCATGAGCTTTCTTGATCATCTCTTCATACACTACTTTATCATTGAGTGCATAGATGTAGGGGCGGGCGATAATTCCAGAGGCCTCGCGGCTGGCATCGCATTTCTCAACGGCAACCTTAGCGGCTTCCTTCAGAGTTTCTTTTCCATAGTCATAGCCAAAGGCATAGTTCCCGCTGGGGTCGACCGCAATAATGAACACTTTGTTGTCCGGTTGTTCAAAATAGTCGAGCAACTTGGCTTGGGCATGAGGGGGGATTTTTGGAATGTACGCAACATCGCTAGCACAGCCCGCTAGTACAGCCACCAATACCGACGCAAATAAAAACCTTACAAATACCTTCATATACACCTCCAGTTTTAATGTTCGAAGACACTTTAGGTTTTGCCGTCCTTTTAGTCAACATCGTAGGGCATCGAAAATGATGAATCAGCAAAAGACGTATTAAGGAACTGCTCCGCCAAAGGTCCGCGGGCTGCAACTATGACTCCCTTGGCGATCTCTAGGTGAAGATTAGGGGAGTTTATCGAAAATCGAGGCGTTGCTCCATATTTCCAGTCGTTGGAGTCCTGTTTTTTCAGGAAGGGTTCCAGCAGGGTGGATTGCAGGGTGGAATCCGAACGCTTCTCTGAGGAGTGTCCAGCACCATATAAGGATTGAAAGTGGTCTGTGAGCGCGTTGGACATGGATTCAATATCTAAACCCAGATTCGTTACTTCGGCTGGAACGGATCGGATGGCGTGGGTTTCAATGGAGCGGATCGAGCTCCCAAGATAGCGGGCCAGCCGGTCGAGATCGGTATTGAGCAGCAGCGTGCCGTGGTGCAGGGCTCGTCCTTTCCGGAAGCAGAAGGCGTTGCCTGAAAACTTTAATCCGTTCATCGCCAGATTACTTTTTCCGGTTTTCTCCGCCCGGATTCCCAAGGTTTTCAGCGCCTGAATCACCATTTCGTAGGCTAGCTCCTCACGGTATTCTATTCGGTCAACGATGACGCAATAGTTAAGATTTCCGATATCATGGTAGACGGTTCCTCCCCCCGAGGTCCGGCGGGCGAGGGGAACCCCCTCGTCGCGCATCAGTGCCAGTCGACATTCGTTCCACGGATTCTGGTTCTTGCCCATCACCACCGCACAATCGCTCCGCCACAGGAACAGTACGGGCTCTGTGAAATGCTCCATCAAATATTCTTCGATCGCGAGGTTACGATAGATATCAAGCGAGCTGGATTCAACGATCAACATAATGGCTTTTTCTTTTGTCCGAATTCGGGATGGAGGTTAAAGTTTCGCATTATGTCAAATATCACCGAGCAATTCATCCAGAAAATTCCCAAGACCGACCTGCATCTGCATCTCGATGGATCGTTGCGTCTTTCTTCTCTGATCGAAATGGCGAAGGTTGGCGGCGTTGAACTGCCCTCCTATGAAGAAGCGGGGCTCAATGAACTCGTCTTCAAGTCGCGCTACGCCAATCTCGGCGAATACCTCGCCGGGTTCGCCTATACGGTCGGAGTTCTCCAAACCGCCGAGAATCTCGAACGCGCCGCCTTCGAGCTAGCCGAGGATGCGTACAACGAAGGCGTGCGCTACATCGAAGTGCGCTTTGCCCCGCAACTGCACGTAGTTCATGCCACCGAAGTTGCAGGGGTGGTAAACTCCGTTTATCGCGGGCTGGAAAAAGCGAAAAAGGGGCTCAATACCCACGTGGCTGAAAACGAAATGCCCTTTGAATACGGTATTATCCTCTGCGCCATGCGGCGGTTCAACCGGCCCATGTCGCCCTACTATGAACGACTGCTCAACCGAAGCCGCGGGGTCAACCTGCGCTACTCCTATGCCCGCGCCTCCCTCGCGCTCGTCAAGGAAGCCGTCAAGCTGCGCGATGCCGGTATGCCCATCGTTGGGTTCGATCTTGCCGGTGAAGAAGCCGGCTATCCCGCCATCCACCACAAGGCCGCCTTCCAGCACGCCCACCGAAATTTTCTGCGGAAGACCGTCCACGCCGGCGAGGCCTACGGTCCCGAATCCATCTTTCAGGCCATCACCGAATGCTATGCCAATCGTATCGGCCACGGCACCTTTCTCTTCTCCGAGGAGGCCATCAAACTCAAGTCGATCAAGGACAAGCCCCGCTACATCGCCCAGCTCAGCGAATACATCGCGAATCAGCGTATCACCATTGAGGTCTGTCCCACGTCCAACCTGCAAACTATTCCCGAATTTGCAACCCTTGGAGATCATCCCATCCAGCAGATGGTTGACCGCGGCCTCTCTGTCAGTATCAGCACCGA
>JAUXGY010000228.1 GCA_030621805.1 Kiritimatiellales bacterium
CAATAGAGGTATTTGTGTTTCTTTTGCCGGGCGGCCTTGCCGGTGAGGAGCGGCACCATGGAGATTCCGTCGATCTGCGCATCGGTTGGAACCGTTGCGCCGCCGAGTTCCGCGAAGGTGGGGAGCCAGTCCCAGAAGGCGCAAATGTGGTCGGACCCAGAACCGGGCGCGATCTGTTTTGGCCAGGAAACGAGCAGCGGCACATGGACGCCGCCTTCGTACAGGGCGCGCTTGATGCCCCGAAAGGGGCCGTTGCTATTCCAAAAGTCCGGCTGGTGCCCGCCTTCGCGATGCGCCCCGTTGTCGCTGGTGAAGACGATGATGGTGTCTTCGTAGACGCCGAGCTGCTTGAGCTCGGCGATCAGGGTGCCGACCTGGTTGTCGAGGTTTTCCATCATGGCGGCAAATCCGGCGATCGGGTTGCGGATTTCGCGGTCCTTGCCCATGCCGACCCCTCCGTATTTTCCAATCTTTTCATTGAATTCGGGGTAAACTTTGCACCACTTCTCGTGAAGGGCTTGCGGTGCGGTCATCGCGGCATGCGGGACGGTGATGGAATAGTAGGTGAAGAACGGGGTCTTCACCTTCGCGTTGCGGCGGATAAAATCCAGACCTTCATCCCAGATCAGGTCGTGGGAGTAGGTGTTTCCATCAAGTGGAACCTTTTCGCTGTTGCGCCATAGGAAGGCGGGATAGTAGGAGTGGCCGCGGCTTTGACAGTAGTAGCCGAAAAACTCGTCGAAACCTTGCCGTTTCGATGCTCCAGAATTCTCCGGACCGCCCAGGCCCCACTTACCAAACATGCCCGTGGCATAGCCCGCCTGCTGCAATAGCTTCGGGATCGTGACCGCATTCTCCGGCAACGGGAGCTGTCCAATTTCAGGCCGCGGCGCATTTCCGCCGTTCGGGTTGTTACCGCGCACGTAGGTGTGGCCCGTATGCTGGCCGGTCATCAGGCTGGAGCGCGATGGCGCACAGACGGTCGAGCCGGAATAATGGTTTTCAAACTTCATGCCGCTGGCTGCGATAGAGTCGATATGCGGCGTCTTCAGCTTTTCCTGCCCGTAGCAGCCGACATCACCAATACCCAGATCGTCGCACAGGATAAAGACGATATTCGGCTTCTCCGCCAAAGTGGTAATGCACAATCCAAAAACAGCACTGAACGACAAAATAAAATTTCTCATTGAATCCTTCTCCGACTTTAACTCATGACAAGCGTCACGAGGGAAAAATTATACAGTAAGGGCCCTAAGAACCCTCGTGTTTTCTTGCAAAATTACATTTCTCCAAAAATGGCATTATTTTTAAAAATGATCCATATTTGTCTTATAAGTCAGCTGACAAGAGGCACGCACCGTCTCTTCATATCTCACAAGATATTTTCATTCAGCTACTTACAAATTGATCTGTCCGCGTGGCACAGCCTATGCTTTTCCTTCCAAAAACGATTCCTCCGATTCCACGTTCTGGAGGGTGGAAATGAAATAAATTGGAGAGAAAAATGAGGCAACAAAAATTAACGGTCATCGCGGCCGTATTGTTATGCATGGTCGGCGTGGCGCACGCGGCCGAGGGAAGCCCTGAAGTGGATACGGGCACCACGGCATGGATGCTCACCTCTACTGCACTCGTGCTGTTAATGATTCCGGGACTGGCCATGTTCTACGGCGGGCTGGTCCGAACTAAAAACGTACTCGGAACCATGATGCACAGCTTTGCTGCCATGGCCGTGGTGGGTGTGCTATGGATGGTTTGCGGCTATTCCATGGCCTTCGGTCCCAATATACTTGGCGGATGGTTTGGCTGGAACCCCGACTATTTCCTGCTTAAAGGGATCGATACCACCATTACCGATGCCGGCATCCCCGAATATGTTTTTGCCATGTTTCAAGGCAAGTTTGCCATCATCACCCCGGCGTTGATTGCCGGAGCCTTTGCGGAGCGCGTCAAGTTCCGTGGCTACTGCATCTTCATCGCGCTATGGAGCCTGATTGTTTACAATCCGCTTTGCCATTGGGTCTGGGCATCCGATGGGTTTCTTTTCGAGAAAGGAGCCATCGACTTTGCCGGCGGCACCGTGATCCACATCTCCGCTGGTGCCGCTGCTCTCGTCGCCGCCTTCTACCTCGGCCCGCGGCGCGGCTATCCCAAAACCGCCATGCACCCCAACAATCTTGTCATGACGCTGATGGGTGCGGGCCTCCTTTGGGTTGGCTGGTTTGGCTTCAATGCCGGATCGTCGGTTGAAAGCGGTCTTAAAACGGCCCAGGCTCTCACCGTTACGCAGGTCGCTGCCGCAAGCGGCGCGCTTTCATGGATGATGCTCGAAGGCCTGCTACACAAGAAGGTTACCACGCTCGGATTTGTTTCCGGCGTACTCGCTGGCCTTGTGGCCATCACTCCGGCGGCCGGCGATGTGCTGCCTTGGGGCGCGTTGGTGCTTGGCATGGTGGCCTCTGTCCTCTGCTACTTCGCCATTGAAATGAAAAACAAGCTCGGTTACGACGATACACTCGACGTCTTTGGCATCCACGGTATCGCCGCCCTCTGGGGTGCGATTGGCCTCGTCTTCTTCCTGCGTCCCGGCGCTGGATCCGGAAGTTTCTTCGGCCAACTTTGGGTACAGACCGAAGGCGCCCTCGTTAGTCTGGCCTACTCCGGTATCATGACCTTTGTTCTTATCGTCTTCGTCGATAAGGTCTTCGGATTCCGCCTCAGCGAGGCCGATGAAAAGGCCGGAATGGACCATAGCCTGCACTCCGAACGCGGCTTCGGAATGCTGAACCTCAACTCGTAGGAGGGATGGTTTTAAGAATTAGGTTTTATGTGTTAAGCGCGAGCAACTCCTAAAACCTAATCACCTAAAACTTAAAACTTTAACAAAAGGAACTTTCGATATGAAACTAATCACTGCCATTATTCAGGAAGACAAGCTCGACGAAGTGCGCGAAGCACTCATTGCCGCCGAAGTCGGCCGCATCACCGTCACCCGCGTGGATGGGCACGGCCAGCAGGAAACCACCGAGATCTACCGTGGGCTCGTGGTGATTCCCAACCTCATTCCCAAGGTGGAAATCAAGATCGCCGTCAACGACGAGTTTGTCGACCTCACCGTCGACACCCTCCTCAAAGGAGCTCGCCATGGTGACGACGGGAAACCGGGCGACGGCAAAATCTTCATCGCCCCCCTCGAAGAATGCATCCGCATCAGCACCGGGCAGCGGGGCACCGAGGCCATCTAACCCGTCGCCCTTTTTTATGGCATCGCCCCCTTCAACCCCTATCATCTCCTGCCTATGGCAAAGCACCGATTAATGAAGGATGGGCTGAGTGCAGCGGCAGTAACACGAATCGCAGAATCATTAGCGCGGACGCTACCTGAGTTTCCAAAGAAACGGTTTATCAAGGAAGCTCAATCCGACCTCCAATCCTTAGAACTCAAGGAACGTGTGCGGCATATTATCGGCGTACTGCACCGATCTCTCCCGACCGATTTCGGAGAAACCGCCGGAATCCTCCTCCGACTCAAGACCAACTGGATTCCGGGTGATCCCGCCGACAACCTCCGCGGCTTTGCCGCGTGGCCCGTCATCGACTATGTCGGCGAATATGGCCTCGGCCACCCAAAAAAAGCACTGGAGGTGCTAAAGGAACTCACCGCCCTCTTTTCCGCCGAGTTTGCCATCCGTCCCTTCATCATCGAGCATTTTGAGCTGACGTTCCAAACCTTGGAACTCTGGTGTGCCGACCCCGACGAACATGTACGGCGGCTGGTTTCCGAAGGTTCGCGACCGCGCCTACCGTGGGGACAGCAGTTACCGCAGTTTATCGCCGATCCCTCGCCCGTTTTCCTGCTATTGGAAAAACTGAAGGACGACCCCAGTGAATATGTTCGCCGATCCGTGGCCAACCATCTCAACGATATTTCAAAAGACCACCCTGATGCAGTGATCGCCTGCTGCCGGCGGTGGAAGAAAAACGCGCCCCCGAACCGGAAATGGATAATCCGCCATGCCACGCGAACCCTCGTGAAATCCGGACATCCTGATGTA
>JAUXGY010000056.1 GCA_030621805.1 Kiritimatiellales bacterium
AAACCTCTCCACCTGCAAATCGCCGCAGCAAATGATGGGTGCGATGGTCAAAACCTACTACGCCCAAAAACTCGGCAAGAAACCCGAAGAAATGTTCATGGTTTCCGTCATGCCCTGCACCGCCAAAAAGTTCGAGGCCGCACGCGCAGAGATGAATGCCAGCGGTGTGCAGGACGTCGATGTTGTGCTCACCACCCGCGAGCTTGGAAAAATGATCACCCAGTCCGGCATCGACTTCCAAGCCTTGGAAGATTCCGAAATGGATGCACCACTTGGCCTTGGCTCCGGTGCCGCAGACATCTTCGCCAACACCGGCGGAGTGATGGAAGCCGCGCTGCGCACCGCCTACGAGCTGGTCACCGGACGCGAGCTACCCTTCGACAATCTACACGTCACGCCCGTTGTCGGATTGGAGGGAATTAAGGAAGCCGAAATCACCATCGAAGGCACCGTGCCCGAATGGAGCTTCCTCGAAGGCGTCACCGCAAAAGTCGCCGTGGTTCACACCCTTGGAAAGGCTCGCGAACTCGTCGAAAAAATCCGCGCCGGCGAAGCTGAATACCACTTCATCGAAGTGATGACCTGCCCCGGCGGCTGCATTGGGGGAGGGGGACAGCCCCGCATTACCACCGATGCCGTCCGCAAGGCCCGCATCGCCGCCATCTACGCCGAGGACGAAGGCAAGACCCTGCGCAAATCGCACGACAACCCTGCCATCGCCACCGTCTACAAAGAATTCCTCGGCGCGCCCCTCGGTCCCCTCTCCCACGAACTCCTCCACACCAAGTATGAGGAGAAAGAACGGATTTAATTTTGACCGCCCATGTGCGTAGCGATTGATCATTTGCGCCGTAAATAACGAAGTGGTTCCTATGATTCTGAATCAGGCTGGGGGCAAATTATTTTGCCACTCAATTATTCTTCCCGCGCTTTCATGTAGAATCTTTCCTTCTTCGCGACCTTGCGCCTTCGCAGTCGCTCTCTCCCTTTTTCGGGGCAGGAGATTGTAAACTTGGGTAACCCGAATCCGGCTGACCATAGGCAGGAATAGAAACTTTTCACGGGGAGGGCGTTCGGGAAATAGCGGTCGCCTCCATGTAGCCGTGATCTATAATCTAATCGTTATACGCATTTCCCAACCCTCCATTTCAATTAGCTATTTCCTGTAATAGACCAGCAGCGTTATCTAGCATTTCGAGAACGGTTGCAATCCGACTGAACCCTTTCATCAAGGAGAGTGGACTGATGGGCATTTTCTACTTCCTGAGTGTTCGCCTTGGTCAGGGAATGAGGCTTGAAATCCTCGCCGTCCACATCATCACCGCATCGAAACGCTTCTACAGGTCAACCGAGTTCTGTTACTACGCCCTGGCCGATGGTGTCGGGGCATTGCTCTCGCTAATCAGCCCTAAAAAAGGGAAGCCTCTTCCTAAAAATGAATCCCAAAATCTACGGTCAGTTTTGGGCTGAAATAATGGAAATTGCCCTATTGAATTACACCTCTATATCTGATACTAGAATCAAGTGAAGGATCAAAGTTAGATAAAAAACGACTGCTCACCGCTTCTAATGGTGAAAGGTCATCTCCCAAAAATCTCATTCCACAAGGAAAATCATGAAACCATCAAGTTCCACCATGTCCCGTTATGCTGTTATAGCACTGTCCCTTCTCGCTCTCGCTCCTCTGTCCGCCGAGGCCAAGGAGGAGAAAGAAAAGGCTGCGGAATCATTGCATACCTACTTACAGCAGCACTCCGCTGGAATGCCGTTATCAAAGGATTTGCGGGGCGTTCTGTACATTGCCAAAGGTAGTATTAACGGTGTCGATGCCACCTTCCTGCTCGATACCGGATCGCCGTCTTCGATGTTCGATGTCGGTAGCGTAAAAAAGTTCAAGCTTGAGATGCGCAAACTCGATAAAAAAGCCAAGGGCATCGCCGGGGAAGGGAACATCTATATGATGGAACTCAAGGACTTTAAGATCGGCCCGCATATTATGATCGGCGATCAGTCCGTCCGGGCGGTTAAATTGAATAAGGACGCCGATGGCTTAATTGGCCAGGGTCTTCTCAAAGGAATACACGGGGTGCTCGATTTCTCCACCGACCGCCTCTGCTACCCCGTCAACGGGAAACCGATTGATCTCGCCACACAGGCGGAGAAATTTAAGGCCACAAAGGTCTCGCTTAAAGAAACCCCTAAGGGGCACCAGATCATCGAGTGCGTGATCAACGGGCACCCTGCCCGTATGATCCTCGACACGGGGGCCCAGCAATCCGTAGTTGACGCTGCGTTCGCCGCAAAATGCGGTATCAAGGCCTACGACACCCCGGTTACTGTAGCTGGGGTCGGCGGCAAATTGAAACCAACCCAGATCGGCTCCATTGCTAAACTCTCGGTCGGAAAATTTTCTCTCGAACGCTTTCCTGCCCTGGTGATGGATCTCGGGCACCTCAGCAATGGCGGTAAAGATTTCGACGGGATCCTCGGTCCGGAACTCCTGCACGCCAGCGGATGCATCTATGACATCGGCGCTCGCGCCCTTTATTTCGACTCCGGAACCTCGGAAACCGGGGACATCAGCATACTGCCCGGTGAATTCCCAATGGACGACGACGCTCTGCGGAAGAAAATCGCGGACAACGAGTTGGTCGCGGAGTGCAAGATGGCGGGTCTGGCTCGCACAAGTGCCAAAACAACCATCAATGGGAAGGAATACGTGTTGGCGATGTTCACCCTTAAAATCGAACGTTTGATCAAAGCAAACGATGACGGAGCGATCAAGGCGGGCAGTGAAGTGGAGTGTCTCGTGCTGGTTCCGCAACGTCCAGATCTAGCTGAGTTCCTGAAGTTTTTTTCCGCAAGAAACCCCCAAAAAGTGCTCTTTTTCAACCCATCCTTGAAAGACCGCCCAGTCGGGGAATATCCGGTGTATGATGATGCCATCTTCACCGCCGGAACCTTGCGCACCATGCACTTGAAGCGAGCGATGGGTAAAGATTTCGAATAGTCGCTGAAATGTGGATGGAGATGAATGATTCCATGGCAGCTCGGAATAGCACCTTCTCCATAGGCAGAACTATAAACTTCTACAGGGATCCCACGAATTCGCTGAACTCTTCTGGGGTAAGATCATCGAGGGCGCAGCCACGGCTTTCAAGTTGGATCTCTATTTTCTGGATGAGTTGTTGAATATATTCATGGCTCTGCTCGGAGCCCATGAGGACATCGTAGTTTTCACCGTTGGTGATGCGGACGTGGCCGTCGTCGGCATCAAAACCGACACCAAGTAATCGTATGATTTTCTTTCGTTTTTGTTGGGTCATTTTTTGACTAAACCTGCTTGATCCGGCTAGTTAATTATGAGTAATTATGCGACCTCATTCCTGCCGAATGGTGTAACGGTAGCACTAGTGACTCTGACTCACTTAGTCTAGGTTCGAATCCTAGTTCGGCAACCACTTTTTTCCCATTGGAAGGATGGAATCATGGATTTTATAAACATTGGGGGAAAACTTCTGAAAAAACCCATCAATCCAAATATCCACTAATACATTTCCCTTAGTTCACGCGAATCGGCATGATGACATAAAGGAAAGGGACGTTGGATTTAATCACGCCGGGGCTTAGCTCGTCGGAGAGTTCGAGGTAGATCTCATCGCTGTCGAGATGCTTGAGCGGAGCCATCATGAAGGCGGGGTTAAAGGCGATGGTAATGTCCTTTCCTGAATACTTGACGGGAACACTTTCACGGGCTTCACCCACTTCCGGAGAGGAGGTGAGGAGCTCGATGCGGTTTTCGGTGATGGAAACCTTTACGGAAGCGGCCTGGTCGTCGAGCATAAGCGATACACGGCGCACGGCATCGTGGAGCGTTTCACGATCGATCGCAATACGCTCTTCACATTGGGAGGGTATGACCTGTCGATAGTTGGGGTAGGTTCCATCCACAAGCTTCGAGATGATGAAAATGTTTCCGAATTCGAAGGCGACCTGTGTGGCGGACATTTTAATGCTTGCTTCGCCTTCATCCTCAAGGGTTTTTATCAACTCGGCGATGGTTTTGGTGGGCACGACAATGTCGAGCTCGGCGTCTTCGGGAATATCTATTTCCTGTTCAACCAAGGCAAGACGACGGCCATCGGTACAGACAACGGTGAGCTTGTTGTCGCGGAAGACCATCAGGGATCCATTCAAAATCGCCCGGGATTCGTCCGTAGAGGCCGCGTAGGAGGTTTTCTGAAGGAGACCCTTCAATGTTCCTTGCTGTAGCTGATAGGAGAAACTCTCTTCGAATGAGGGCATGGGTGGAAAGTCGTCCTGCGAGAGGCCTTCGAGCTTAAAGTTGGCGGCACCGGAGGAGATCTCGGCGACATCGTTGTCGGTAACTTTAATATCAACTTGGTGACTGGGAAGCTCACGGCAGATGCTGAAGAAACGCCGGGCGGGGAGGGTGGTTGCGCCGGGCTCGGAAACATCAGCCTTCAGGGTGGTGCGCACGCTGACCTCTTGGTCGGTGGTGGTGAGCGTCAGCTTTCCATCGCCTGCTTCGAGCAGCACGTTTGAAAGAATCGGCAAAACGGGGCGCTGGGGGACAATGGACTGCACTTTTTGCAAGGCCTCTAGGATGTGATCCTTCTCGATGCTGAACTTCATTAACAAGCCTCCTATTATATAACTATACTCTATTTATAAATTCACTATTATTAGTAGTCTGTGAATAACCGTTCCGAACCCTACATATTCTCTGTAACCCCGTCACCTGTAAAAGCTTGAAAAAAACAATAAACCTGTTGATAAACTGAGCATAAAAACGACGGCCTGTGGGCAACTCGGAGTTATTGGAATGATCATCAGAAACTACACAGGTTACTACGGGTTTATTAACAGGTTGGAGGAGGCATTTAGGAATTTAAAAAAAAGTTTTTTCTTAAAGGGTGGTCTTTCCATTAGGCAAACCGAAGGTTCTTTTATAGGGATAGAAAAAGGGGACTATTGTACAGCCTTGGCGCAGTTTTTGGTCACCTTGTCCTTAAGGATGGCGATGGTCTGCTGGAGGACTCGGTCGGCCTTGGCCTTTTCGGAGACTTGGTCGTGGGCATAGAGGATGGTTGCATGGTTGCGACTAAATGCCTCGCCAATTACAGGGAACGACTGGGGCGTCATGGTCCGTGAAAGATGCATGGCAATTTGTCGTGGCCAGGCAATATCCCTTGAACGTTTCTTTCCAAGGATGTCGGAGTGGCGCAGGTCAAAGTGCTCGGCTACGGTGCGCTGGATGATATCGACGTTGATGATGGCCTGCGATTCTTTGTCGAGCAGGTCGCGAAGTAACTCGTCGATTTTGGCGATGTCTACATGCTGGTTGGTGAGCGAAATATAGGAGGCCACGCGGATTAATGCACCTTCGAGGCTGCGGATATTAGAGGAGATGCGTTCTGCGAGATAGTCAATCAGTTCACGGTCGATGCTGAGGTTCAGAAGTTCGGCTTTTTTGCGTAAGATGGCCGTGCGCGTTTCTACATCGGGTTTACCAAGTTCAGTAACAAGCCCCCACTCGAAACGAGAGATCAAGCGTGGGGCAAGTCCGGCCATTTCGCTCGGGGTGCGATCGGAAGTAAGCACAATTTGTTTATGGCTTTCGAATAGGGCGTTAAAGGTGTGGAAAAACTCTTCTTGAAGTCGATGCTTGCCATCGAGGAACTGAATATCGTCAATCAGCAGCATATCAATCTTGCGGTATTTTTTGCGGAAAGCCGAGACGCTGTTGTTTTGGAGCGCTTCGATATATTCATTGGTAAAGGATTCGCAGGTGATATAACAAATTTTTGTGCGCGGTTTTTTGGAGGCGACATGGTTTCCGATCGCCTGCATCAAGTGGGTCTTTCCGAGGCCGACGCCGCCGTAGAGGAAAAGAGGATTATAAGTGCGCGAAGGCGAGTTGGATGCGGCCATTGCCGCCGCGTGGGCAAATTGGTTGGATGGGCCGACTACATAGGCGTCGAACGTATAGTTTGGGTTTAGATTATGGGTGGGTTTTTTGTGACCAAATCCTAGACCGGGAATTGAAATAGATGCATGAGGCTCTGGTTCCGGCTCGTTCTTCATCTCAGCAAAGCAGACCGAATCGACCTCCAGCGAAATATCCAGCTCCTTGCCGCTAACAATCATCACCGCTTTGCGGATCATAGGAAAATAGTTTTCCTCCAGCCAGTCCTTATAGAAGTCGTTAGCCACTGCAAGTCGCATGGTGCTTGAGGAAATCTCCTGACATTTGATCACCGCAATCCAACGATCATAGACATCGCCCGAAAGAACGCCCTTGAGCTGTTTACACGCCTCTTCCCAAATATTGTTCTCTTCGCTGTTCATTTCCCTTAAAATCAATCCCCTTAACAGGTATCCCCAGCTTATTAACAAGTTATTAACAGGCAATAACTTCCTACTTTTCAAACCGAATTTGAAAGGTATGAAAATGCGATTGTGTGCTCAAGGGGATTATGAATATAAAATGAAAAAAAACAGAGACCTACTAAATATAGATATAATGGAGTATGCATATACAAGATAGCGGATCGTTCCTCGAAAAATTGTCCGGAGGCAATCACTCTCGGAAGGCTCTGGGTCGGCATAAATTCAGAACCACAAG
Organism: Kiritimatiellales bacterium; assembly: GCA_030621805.1. GTDB lineage: Bacteria > Verrucomicrobiota > Kiritimatiellia > Kiritimatiellales > Pontiellaceae > Pontiella. The sequence continues at coordinate 6,650 of JAUXGY010000056.1, forward strand.
GGAGTTGCGCCCTAATAAATGAACTAACAGGGGTAAAACCGCTCCTTTAGATAGGAAAAAGAAATATCATGGAAGCGGATTGTGTAATTTACAGTGGCGGTGCGCTCTTTTTCTCAACAGCAATAGGATTTGTAGCGTGGGTTATATTTTAAAAGCAGGTCGAGTGCCCGAAAGACATAGGAGTTGTGTCTGAAATTCTCAACTGATACCTTGAACACATTGGATGGCACAACATAGGGCTGTACGGATGGCAATAATCGTTCGCGACAGACGTTTAATGTTCTAATCCACGAAACGGGAGGGATGAAAGTGAAAAAACAGTTGATCATTCTATGGGTTTCCGCTGCGGCCATTTCGGGATTGGCTGAGGAAACCAACCAACTTCAGCGCCCACGCCGTGGCGACAATCGAGAATCTACCGAAAAAAAACGCATGCGCCCCGACTGGACGGAGCAACAGCGCAAAGAACATCTGGAACGCAGATATCAGTTCATGGATAAGGCCCTCACCGACATTGGCGTAAGCGAGGCAGACAAGGTCAAGATTCGCGAGCTACAGGAAATCCATCGTCAGAAAATGAAAGAAAACATGGAGATCGGGATAACCGCACGCAAAAAACTTTCCGAGTTTCAGGAAACAGGAGCCACCGAAGAGGAACTCGATGCCGCCATCCAGAATGTAGCCGATACCATGGCAGAACAGCTTAAGATACTCGTGCGCAACCGCATGGAGATGGAAAAGATACTGGGGAGGGAAAAATATGTCCTGTTTATGAAGAATGCCCGGAAGCAATTTCATAAGCATGGCCGTTCCGGAGGCTCTGGCATGCCGCCGCGCCCGGGGTTGCCTCCGCTACCCGGAGAGGGAAAAGGTTCCAAGCAACCCCCGCCACCCCCCATCCAGCCACCACCCACCCCGTAATTAATCGGCAAACAAGCCGCCTTTGTGTTCCGCTGCGGACACATTGCATTTGCCAATTCCCGTCGGGTTTGCAAGACTTCCCCGATGAAAGATAAAGAGCCAACGCCGTTGCGAGCCAGTTTCTGGCTAACCCAACAGGAGCAAGGCTATATCCTCGTGGTTTGTGCTATTTTTTTGGTTGGGCTCACCGCCCGCTATTTCTACTTGAAAAACCAAACACCCGAGGTATACACACCTGCTGGTATTGAAGAACCGTAGTGAAGATTAGCGAAAACGAATGGTTTGAAAAAGGAACAGGACATGAGTGACTGCATTTTTTGCAAAATAGCGAACAAGGAAATTCCCGCTACGATCATATATGAAGATGAAGAGGTGCTGGTGTTCATGGATATTGGACCGATCATCAAAGGCCATGCGCTGGTCATCCCCCAAAAGCACTACGATCCCGTCACTCAAACCCCCGACGATCTGCTGGCCAAGCTTCATTTAACCGCCAAGCGCATTGCAAAGGCGCAAATGAACGCCCTCGGAGCCGGCGGGGTCAATATTATGCAAAACAACGGAGCGGCGGCAGGGCAGGAGGTTTCGCATATCCATGTGCATGTGATTCCGCGCTTCGAAGACGATGGCCACCACTGGAACTGGAACGCAAAAGAATACGATAATTTTGATGAAATGGCCGGATTGGCCGATAAAATGCGGAAGCACCTATAATGAAAACCCCCGACACCGAAGAGCTACTCGAACCGATCCTTAAGCGCGATCTGCGTTATACAGAGCAGGCCTACTTTTTTATTCGCGATGCGCTCGACCACACCGTGCGCCAGCTCGACAAACCCCGCCATATTAGCGGTCAGGAGCTGCTCGAAGGCATCCGCAAATATGCTCTCGGCGAATACGGCCCCGTCACCAAGCGGGTACTTTCCGAGTGGGGCATCACCGAATGCATCGACTTTGGCCACCTTGTTTTCAACCTGGTCAACGAAGGCCTGCTCGGCAAGACCGCCGAAGATTCCCTCGACGACTTTTCCAACGGCTACGACTTCACCGAAGCCTTCCTCCAGCCCTTCCGCCCGTCCGAACCAGTCGCCTGCGACCTCAAGCAGTCTGTTTCCTTGAAATAGTGGAGGGCGACGCTCCGCCGGAGCCAGTTTTATTTCGAGACTCCGCCGG
>JAUXGY010000202.1 GCA_030621805.1 Kiritimatiellales bacterium
ACGGCGAGGAAGTCCTGTCGCACAAATCCATCGCGCTTACCATTGATGCGCATTTGGTGCTGGTGCGTCCATGCGCCGTCGGGATTATGGCTATAGGTCATATCGTAGGCGGGGGCCAGCGACCAGCGGCCCTGCTTGTCCATCAAGAAGCTAATGTTCTTGGTGTGGTCATCTTGGTTGCGCGAGAAGACATTAAAAACCATCCGGCGGAAAAGCTGCTCCAGTGCCTCCTTACCCAAGCCGATTTTCAGAGCAACATCCATCGCCTGTTCATAGCTGTATGCCCCAGCTTGGTTAAAGTCCATATGGGCCATTCCGCAGAGGGTTTGCATATGGATTTTCCGGCCTTCAGACGTGCGGTCGAACCGCCGAGTCATGAAGTGGCTGCGCCCGTTTTCACGGTACAGGCGGCATTCGCTCATCTCGATCCCCCCTGCCAGCGCCATCCGGTAATAGGCATACTCAATCTGCCCAAATCCCAGTGGGTCGTCCAGCTCCTTGTCGCGATTCCCGGAAACCCCATCGAACTTCATGAGCCAATAGCCAAATCCCGGCGGAGCCTTGACCTGCCCCGACCGCACCTCGCCCGTCGTTTCATTCCAAGCAATAACCGCCTTGGCTCGTGCTCCGCCCGCCGATGTGCCGACACGGAGAATATCGCGCATAGCCTCGGCATCTTCGGCGGACTTGATTCCAAAGGCGGTATCCAGTGTCTTTTTTTCTGCTAATGCCCGGTTAGCCAATGTCACGAGCTCGGCAATATCAACCGGGATCGATCCGCCCTGCTGGGCACGTACGGCAGGGCGAAATTCAAGGGCGCCCATACCGCGTGACCCAATGTAGCAAAGCCGTTCGATGGGAGAAAAATCAGCCTGGTTGCGCCCGGCCCGCACGAGCCATTCATCAATTAGCAGGTTGCCGAACTTGTCCGGCAGAGAATCCGCCAACATGCCGGGCAGGCCTTGATAGGTTTCTTTCGACAGCTCAGGAAACGAAAAAACCCGCTCACCGAGCGGCATCGTGATCGGCGCTAGTTCAATCCCGCTTTCGAGGAAGTCGGAGGTATATTCAAACACGGCCAATTTCCGCTCCGCATCCCACGCGGCGGCCCCGATGCTGTTTCCCCAGAGCAAAATCTCGGCGGTAGTAGCGGGCATGCTAATCCTCCTTCCACTTCCAAGCCGTATTATGTTCGGTCGGATAGCGGAGTTTTCCCGAAGCCTTCTGGCGTACTTTTCCCTTGAGCTTTGCGAGTTGGATCGGGCTGATCTCGGGTTCCGGCAGGAATTGATCGAGCTGCCCGAGTTTACCCAACCCACGCAAAAGGCGGATCAGAGTTTCAAGCGTGGTGCCCTCCCCTTTTTCGGCGGCCACTAGCGTGCGGCGGGAAACTCCCGCCTGCTCCGCCAATTGTGCTTGGGTGATGTTTTGATTCAATCGCTCGCGCTGCAACCGCGTTCCGAGTTCCTTTCGAATCGCCTCGTTTCCCATGTTTTCTAGCTTCATCATGCGGTGAATATAACCGATTATCAGAAGCGTACAAGGATAAAATGAGCATATAAACGCGCATTAAACATAATGCACAGTGCGTTATTATCTGCTCAATACTCCTTAAATATGCATTTGAGAGCAATTATCTGCTCAATATGTTTGTCAATATATTGAATTACCGCCCCCATGCCGAGCCAGTGGTGATGTAGACGGCCGAATCCTCTTCACTGAAACCAACGTCGATTCCGGCGCGAAGGTTGAATACCCGGGCGACGAGATAGCGGAAGCCGAAACCGCCCGCGGGATAGGTGTCGCTCGTGCCAAAGTCCGAAAGGTTGTCGTCGGCCGTCCAACCTGCCCCAGCAAAGCCAATCAGGCTCCAACGAGGGTTAAAGTCCCAACGCAGCTCCGCTTCGGCGGTGAGGACGTGGTCGCCCTGATAGCGCACGGCGGGGATGCCGCGGATTTTCACGAAGGGCCGCATATAAAAAGGCACGTCGCTGCTGCTGAAGTTGCCGTCGAAACGCATGCCCAGAATGAGCGACTTGGTCAGCGGATGCCATGCGCGGTTTTCAAGGGTAAGCAGATCAAACTGCTGATCACTTCCCAGCCACGTATCATAGTGCGTCCACTCCCCTTTTGAATTGAGACCCATGTTCGGAGTGAAAATATTGTCGCGTGAATCATATTCTAAAATTCCACTGGCACCGCCCGTTTGTGTCTCCACACCATTTCCAAGAAGCGGCGGCAGGGGAATATCGGTATCGGGTTTCGCACTGGTTGAAGAAAATTTATAGTTACCGCCCGCAAAAAAATCACTTTCACCGAGTCGGAAAATCACCTGTTGCAACAAGAACGGGCTTTCAAGATTAAACGGGATCGCCTGATCGGCCACGTAAAAATCGAGGTTAGGCGACATATACCCCATTGCCCCGAGGTAGCGGACGGTATCATCTTTCCAAATGCCCATATGGTAGACACCCGCACCCCATGTTCCATTTTCCGTGCCCATTCCAAACAGCCCACTAATGCTCGGTGGGGGTAGCCGCTTAGGTGTGCCGTCCGGGTTACGCTCCTTAACCAACTTGGCCCGATTTTCAATCGAGTCGTGGAAAAACATCAGCATGACGCCCGCGCCATAGCCCACCGCGGGTTCAGTGATAAGGGTCACGACCGGCAGAAATCCTTGCGCGGTGGAAAGCCATTCCGACAGATCAAGCTTTCCATCCTCCGGGTCGGTCATCAACTCCTTCATCGACTTCTTCACAGGCGGAGCATTCGTGGTTCCCGCTTCGTTTCCAAAGGCTGGAAAAACCAAGGTAGACAGGAGTAAAAAACAGATCCATTTCATCGCATCTTCTCCAATAATCATTCCAACAGAAGGGTAATGCGGGTCATCAGGCCGTCCGAATGTCCCGTTCCATCCGCATCCTCCAGCACGATGTGCCGATAATTGACCCCCAAACTGGCCGACGTGGTCAGCCACCAATTCAGCCCCAGCGAATAAACATCCATATCCCCGCCCGTCACCGTTCCTTCATTCAGATCCAGGCTGGAAAAACGGACAGACAGTTCCCATGCGCCCCTACCTCCTTCTTTCACTGATTTAGCGATGGGAACCGGACGAAACAGACCGCTGCGTTTGTTGTAGGGCCGCATCTCTCCCGTCAGGATATAGTTGGCCGTCAGATGATAACCGGTAAAGACCGGATCTCCCGCTGTGGCATCTTCCACCTGATTGATTACATATTCCCCATTCAACAAGAGAGGCCCCCAGCGCCAAGCTGCCTCCAGATCATAGAGCATACTCGAATTTGCAGCCAGCATGCCGGTATCCACAAACAGGGGGGCTTGGTTAAACTCTGGCTCGGTTGCATATCGCACCCCGGTCTTCGTGTTGGAGTAGCGCACCCCGGCACCGAGATGAAACAATGACTTTTCGTTCGTGCTTTCCATAGGGATTACGGTACCTCTTCCGATCAGCTGGGTGGATGTGTCCCCAATGGAGGTGCCGGTATCCAACCAGGGATTAAATACCCCGCCCGCCCAGGTTGTACGGCGATCGAATCCCGTTCCGCTCAATACGATTCCCACATTCCGACTGGCCATCATGGCATCGGAAACCGCCGCTCGCTCCTGCATGGGCAGATGAACCATGCTGGAAAGACGTTCCATGGAGATGGGTTCTTTCTGCTTGCCAATCGATAGCGTTGAATCCTGATAAAACGGAATATCCAACCGCAAATCAAAAACGCCAATCCCATCATCGGTGGTCGAATCAAACCCCTTATCAAAAGCGACGGTTGCCGCAAAAAAAGTAAATATCCACGGGTTCTCAAAATTCAGGGATCCTACCGTGCCGAAGCGCAATGCCCGTATTTCACCCCCATCATCGGCCGAGAGATTTCCCACCTGCGTTTCACTGGTTCCGTCCTGATCGAGCCAGGCCATCCGATCCAAAGCCACCGCAGCAAGAAATACGGCATTCACATATTTTCTTCTAAACCGATTCCACTTTCCCGCGTTTTTATAGGACGTCGACAGCGCCATTGGAGGAACATTATAGGCGAACCACTCTTTGGGTTTTTCAGAAGTCGTATCCTCTGGTTCCGGCGGGGCAGGCATCAACCGATTGCGAACAATAATGCCTTCCTTCAGCACAAAGACCGCATGGGTCTGTGTATCGAGTAAAGCATCAAAGCTTATGCGAGGATCTTCATCCAGAATTATGAGACTCGCCGGTTCACCCACATTTAACTTACCCAGAATAATGCCTCGCTGAGCATCCACCACAAGATCAAGTTCCTTGTCAGGACCTGAGTCTCTTGACACCATCTTCAACGTAACGTTTTTGATGAGTAGACTGACTACCTGATCGTCGCCCCCTCCATCGGAGTCCACCAAAATCGCATTTTTAATAAGAACCGAGGTCGGTTCCGGAGCATCGGTGGTTCCTTTTTCATTT
>JAUXGY010000433.1 GCA_030621805.1 Kiritimatiellales bacterium
CAGACATTGGAAACGAGCGCCGCGCCCATGCCCGTTCCGAGCGGGTCGCGGTTGACCCCGACGATGCCGGTCATCGAGCCGCCGTAGGGATCGAGCGCGGAGGGCGAGTTGTGCGTTTCGACTTTGTAGACGAGGTGGATGTCTTCGTTGAATTTCACGATACCGGCGTTGTCGGTGAAAACCGAAACGAGCCAGTCGATCGACTCGGCAATCTTGTTGGTGGAGGCCTTGACGTAGGTTTTGTAGAGCGAGTGGATCACTTCCTCTTCGCCCGTTTCTTCGTCCTTGTAGTTGATGGTTCCCGCAAAAATTTTGTGGGAGCAGTGCTCGCTCCAGGTTTGGGCGATACATTCGAGCTCGATATCGGTCGGCCACTCGGGCAGATCCAACTCCGCACGGCGGGCCTTCACATCGTCGCGCAGATAGTGGGCGCGGATGGTGTGCATTTCCTCGAGCGAGAGCGAAAGAATGCCGTCGGAGGAAATCTTCATCAACGCCGCATCGTCGTCGGGTAGCTCGATGGTATTGACCTTAATCTCGGGGTGGTCGTCGAAGATCGGTGCGGACAAGTCCGGCGCGGTGGAGAGCCATTCGTCCTTCGAGAAAACGGTGATCGTTTGGATGAGCGTATTGGCTAGGAGATCTTTTCCAAGGCGTTCGACATCGGCTCGCGAGAGATCACCAGAGATGAAATATTGAACACAGGTATAAACCTGCTCTTCCCATTCGAGTTCGCGGCCAACCACATCCTTCAGAGCACCACGTGCGGTGCGGCCCACGTTGTCAGTGACGCCGGGTTTGAACCCGATTTCAAGCATCCAGTCAAAGGAGGCCGGAGCGGTCAGGCGCCCCATGGCGGATTCGGCCACAACCGGATCGGTAAAAGCGGTCTGCAACTTGATTGCCGTCGACTCGTCGATATTCACAACGGCCTTATACACATCGCGCGTGCGGCACTCGGCGATCGCCATTTTCAAAGCCCCTTCCGCCCGATGAATCATGCCGCGCCCACGTGCGTCCGGCACGCCGTCCTTTAAACCGATTTCAATTCTGTAGATCATGGTTTTTCCCTTAATTCAATAGTCAAAAAAGTTGGCGAGGAGAATACCCATAAACCTGCCCCAAAAGGCAGAAATAAAATCCGGAAAATACCTTGTTGAAGCCTCCAGCGATGCCAGAATGCTTTCCATTATGGAGTATCCAACCGACACCCAATCCTATTGCATCAGCTGCCAACAAGTGGTTCCCGCGCAAGTGGTCGAGTCAGAGGGTCGCCTATTCCTTGAACAAAACTGCCCAGCATGCGGGTCTCGTCGCTCTATTGTGGAGCATGATGCCGTGCTTTATAAGCAATGGGAGAACGACCGCCGACCCAACCGTCCGCCGGAAACGTTCCAGACGGAGACCGCCCGTGGCTGCCCGTTCGACTGCGGCCTATGCGTAAACCATCGCCAAAAGAGTTGTATTGCCCTGATCGAAGTGACCCATGCCTGTGATCTAGGTTGCCCGGTCTGCTATGCCGATGCCGGCAGCGGTGAATTCCTTCCCTTGGAAACCATCGAACGAATGCTCGATGCCGCCGTCGAATCGGCCAACGGCAAACCAGAGGTGCTGCAAATCAGCGGCGGCGAACCGACCTGTCATCCGCAAATCATGGATATCCTGCGCACGGCGATGGCGCACCCGTTTAAATATGTGATGCTCAACACCAACGGGCTGGCGCTGCAAAACGGAGGTATCGACGTTGCCGAACTGGCCAAACTGGGTAACGGGTTCGAGGTTTATCTCCAATTCGACGGGCTGGATGACGACATCTATCGTGAGCTACGCGGCAAACCCCTACTGGCCGAAAAGCAGGCGGCGCTGGATGCGCTTACCGCACACAACATTCCCGCCACGCTCGTGGCCACCCTGCGGCGCGGGCTGAATCTGGAACAGGCAGGCGACCTATTGCGCTATGCCATCGCCCACCCGACCGTCCGCGGCATCAACTTCCAGTGCGAGGCCTACTTTGGCCGCAACCCCGAAATGGGCGAGCCAACTGAACGCGTTACCCAAACCGAAGTCGTTGGCATATTGAGCCAAACCGCCCACGAACTGCTCGAAA
>JAUXGY010000143.1 GCA_030621805.1 Kiritimatiellales bacterium
AAAGTCTCCCGCATAGGGCAAAGAGCCCACTCAGCACCTGATCTAGCGGAAAGTAGGGCCGCACCTGCTCGTCGGTATAATCGAAGCGCCCCTCGCGCAGGCGCTCAATCCAGAAGAGAGTGTCCCAGTGTTCGACTTCATAACCCGCATTATTTGCTGCGGCAAAGGCCTTGAGGTCCTCGAGGTCCTTTTCGGCCACCGGACGTGCGGCGGCGACGAGTTCGTCCGCCATTTCACGAACGGCAGAGACTTTGTCTGCCATCTTGGTGGCGAGACTGAGTTCGGCATAGTTTTCAAACCCCAGCAACATGGCCTTCTCCGCGCGCAGCTTGATCAACTCTATCATCAAATCGTGGTTATCAAATTCACCGAAGGACGCACGGGATATCTGAGCCAGATAGACCTGCTCACGCTGGACGCGATTGCGACTGTGGCAGAGGAAGGGTCCGGAACTGGGGTTATCGAGCGTAACACGCCACGGCCCCGTTTTGGCATCGCCAGCACATTCCGGATATTTCTTGTTATAAGACTGCGAAGCCATTGATCGGAAATTTGACGGCCATCCCTCCGCATCCTCGCCCTCAGTAATAACCAACTCATACGCTTTAGTTGCATCAAGAACATGGTTGGTAAACTCGGTGGTCACCCTTGAAAGCGAATTGGCGATTTCGTTGAAGCGCTCTTTGTCCGTGCCGTTCAAACCCACGCCATTGAGTTCGGCTCCCAGAATCTCCTTATCCAGGATACGCTTACGGACAGGGGTCAACCCTTCGTATTCATCGGACTCGCGCAGTGCAATGAGTGCGTCGTAGATCGGGCGACTTTGGTTGCTTTTCAAAGAGGCCTCGACAATCCGCGGTAGCACCTCCTCATAGGCACTGCGAAGCGCCTCGGAGTTCTTGACCGCGTTTAGATGACCAACCATGCCCCACGCATCCCAGAGCGGCGCCCAGATAACCTCCAATCGCCCTATTAAGGCGTCCCAGCCCGGTGCAATGTGTTTTTCCAACTCGACCAAATCGGCTTCGGCACGCTCCACCAACGCCGAGATCGCAGGAACCACAAGGGCGGGTTCGAAATCGGAGAAAGGCAACGATGTTTCAATGGTCATCAAAGGGTTGTTAGATAGGTTTTCCATGGCACTTTCCTTAAATCAAATTTTTACAATCAGACGGACACATAGGCATTAAAAAATTGCCCCGTCAAAGAGGGTCGGAGGGATTGGGCTAGACCCGAACGAATCAGGCTAATTTCACATTATTGATTGCATACCTCAACTCAAATACCCGCTTTGCAATCGACCGCGAATTTTTAAGCCGACTAGCGTGATAAATGATGCGTTCTGAGAAAGAAAACGGATATTCGCCTTCCGTATACAGCTGCTCGATCTCGTCCCGGTTTCCACTCAATAAGGCGTAGCGGTTGCAGTATTTTACTTTTTCCGTACGGAATTTTTCCAGCGGAAGTTTGTATTTTTCCGCAGCCATCAGCCCAAAGTTGGCGGCACCATTGATAAACTTGAACCTTTTCTCTGCAGACTTGGAGTTCGAGTCGGATTCCGGAAGTATTCGATACAACATCAAGACCTCATCCATATAGTGAAAAGAGCCATAGTTAATCAGTTCGCTCCAAAGCGGAATGTCACCCATCGGAAGCATCTGGAACAATTCGCGATTATCCTCGAATATGCGCAGAACATCGTCGGTCTTCGCAAAGGTCGCACTGGACATAATCAAATAATTCCGCAGAATGACCCGACACCGGAATGTGACCGCATCGGAGTCCATTCTCTGGCGCCGTTCATTAAGACATTTCTTCCGCCGACACTCCGAAACATCGTCGTACAGGTCGTAGTTGGAATGAACCAGCGAAACCATGGGATCCCCTTCCATGACCTCGTATTGCTTCTGTAGCTTGAGAGGATCGAGCCAGGCGTCGTCCCCATCGCATATTGCAATATATTTCCCGCGGCATGCCTTGCTGGTTTCAATAAAGTTGTAGACCCCCTGCGACTGGTAGGCTTCGCGCCCCGGCGTAGATTGCGAACGTAATATCAGCGTGATTCGATCGGGATGCTTTTCTGCATATTCAATGCATATCTCGCGGGTTCCATCGGTCGATTCGTCTTCTCCGAGACAGATTTCGTAGGGAAAGCGGGTTTCCTGCATCAAGATACTGTCCAGACACTCACGGATGTAGGGTGCATGATTGTAGGTTATCAAACACACACTTACTACGGGTTCTTCAGATCTGATATCAAAATTCACTCAATACACCTTTCTATCTACCAAAAGAGTCCGTTCCAATATTTGCAAGCGCCTTCTCTCTATTCCGTAAATCTATGCTATTCAAATGGATGCCGGATACCCAAAAACCCTAAAGAAGTGAATGTGGAGCATATTCAATACCAATTCAAATCATTTCTTCGCCTACTGTCGATTCAACTGAACTCCCCTGCCCGGTAGGCAGGGAAATAGCGAGTTCCTTCCTGCCCCTGCAACGGGGATAGAGCTGCGTATCCTGCAGGATTCATAATCTTACCGCAAAAAGAAACGGGCGGAGTCTCACTGCTCCAACCCTTTTTATAGAGGCTTAATCCATCGCGGTGTCCACCGGACAAACCCGCCCCTCCTCCTAGGTCTAGCTTTCTGGCCTTCCCTGAAAAATATTCAAAAGAGTAATAGTCCAGAGCATAGAAGGCTCCAACCTGATAGCCCTTATCGTTCACCGCCCCAAGGTGGCAATGAACCACATCCCCTTGTATAAAGAAAAGTTGGGCGCCAACAATTTCACCTTGATAGAAGGCCTCGTGAACAACGATTTCAGACATACTTAATTGTTGTTGGAAGGCCTTCTTCGAAAAAGCGCGAACCCCATGAATATTATGACGTCTCGCCAAGGTTTGATATAATTCATTCCAATGATCAATAAACCCAATGGGATCCTTGCAGACCTCAACCTGAATATCCTCCTGCGCTGAGCGTGCTTGTTTGCGATGATGCCGCGTCCCAATTTTTTCAATTCCTTGATCCAAATTCACGATGTAATGCACCTTGAAGGGATTCACAACATCAAAACATTCTTCCAATTGCTTCACGGAATAATCTCCAAAAGGATCCGCCACAATCGAAACACTCACTATCTCTTCGGGCAACTGTGCCAAATCAACGGCTAGTTGAGACCAATCCTCACAAAAAAACAGGGGGTAGTTTCCCATGGCATCAAACTCGGAAGTTCCGGGGATCTGTCGCTTGAGCAGGTATCCTCCACACCGGGGCAGGTGAATCAATTCTCCGAACTCAGACAACGACTCGGCGTACGCGCGAGCGGCATACCCTTTTAAGTTTTTATTATTACTCATTGTAGTTCCATTACCGGTTCAGGGGTTGTTTCAGGGCGTGTACCGTGCGGTAACTTTCCCCATACACACTTCAGTTTTTTTCTCACCTTTTTTCCGAGATAAAGACCGGCCAGACATCCGTTTTTCCACCCCATGCGTCGAATCACAATATGAGCCGTTTTTTCAATCCGGCAGGCCCATGGTTTGTTATAATCCGAAAACCCTGCCAGATAATCCCCCTCCACAAATCCCTTGCCGTGAAAATAACGAATAAACCAACAGGAATTGACGGCACCGGGCGATAGAGCGGCATAGTCAGGAGAATAGGTTCCATGGCAAAAATAGATTTGATCCAGAAAAGCATATGCAACCTCGATGGATACCACGGCATCCCCGTCGTACATCATGCCAAAATAGAGTTGCCGTTTTTCCGCAAGCCGAGGAAAAAGTTCTTTATAGAACTCCCGGTTTTGCGCCACCATTTCTCCCTCCTTCCAGCTACCGATTTCGGTTTCCACGTATTCCTTCAAGCAGCATTCAACATCGGAGGGATCGTTGGTAATCCTATAGGACAGGTTTTCAGCTAATGCCCGCTCCAAACGCCGGCACTTCTTCCTAAGCTTGCGATGTTTCCCCCAAAACTCCTGCCAGTCTCCATCCAGCTTTACAATCGGAGACTCCGGACCCACCTTCGCCTTGGTCCAAAACCGTGGAAGACGAAATAATTGTGCCAGATTTTTAGGTAGGTAGGAATTGGCGATCAGCTCTTCGAAGTCGATCACATCCCACGCCTTGTATTCATGCTGGAAGTAGTCGCGGAAACGCATCCAGCATTCGGCTTCGTGATCGCGGTCTATGATGGGCCGAGGCTTGTCCACTTCCGAGGCCTGCGGAGTGATCCCATGCGAAATCACCGCCAGTTTAATGCCATAGGACTTTCTCATCCATCGGCTCAGAGGAAAAATGGCGAGCAAGTCATGGGTGTCGGCATCCCGAAACACCAGAAAAAAAATCTTCTCATCACCCTTGAAATGGATGCAGGACGTATACACAAAATCGAAGGTTAAAAAAATGGATGGGCGCACGCAGTTTCTGAGTAGTTTTTCCCACTCCGGTTCCAGCCTGGCCAACTCCGGACCAAAGTCTATTTTTTCAACCTGTATCGTCCCGGTCACCTACTCTCCTGTAGTATCTCTTCAAGATCAATGACATGGTCTGCATGCTCCATTACGGATGGCCTGTGGGAAATAAAGATGATCGTTAAACCGTCCAGAACCTTTAGCCGATCCAAAACCATCCGTTCGGTTTCGAGATCGAATGCATCCGTACTTTCATCCAAAAGCAGTATTTTAGGATCACGGTAAAGGGCGCGAGCAATCCCCACTTTAAGAATCTGTCCGCTACTGAAACACAACCCGTCGGCTCCATAGACCGACCTATAGCCATCAGGCAGACCCTGCATTAGCCCATCGAGATCCACCAGCCTGCAAACGGCATGAACCTTCTCGCAGTCGATGTCCTCCTCTTCAGTTCCCAATGCAATATTTTCGTATAGGCTTGCCTCGACGAGGTTAACCATGGCGGGAACCAAGCCAATCTGCTGCTTCCAGCGATTACTTCCATAGGTATCGACGGGATGATCATCGCATTCAAGAGTCCCCTTGGAGGGGCGGTACAGCCCCGCCACTAGATTCATTACGGTCGACTTGCCGCACCCCGTTCTTCCCTTGATGCAGGTAAACCGACCGACCGGGAAATCAAGGCTCAATCCCTCCATGTGGAACGGCCCGGATTCGGAATAGGCAAACGAAATCTCGCGTAATGAAATGGTTTGGGTCGGCCATGGCATCGTAAAGGAATCTTCTTCGGAGGCGGCGTATGTTGTCAGCGATTGGGCAACCCCTTCAAGGATAGCTGTATCGTACCAGATATCCTTGATTCTATTGAAAATGTTGGCCACCGAAGGAATCAGGCGATACGCCGCGACAGCATACATCCCTATGATGGTAACGGGCTGCCCATTTTTTCCCGCAAAGACGGCAAAATAGAGCGCCACCGACATGCTCACGCCAAAGGCAACCACTTCCAGAAGCTGTTGCGGCAGTCCGCTCACCAAGGAGCGGTTTACGCTATTCTTGACCATTTGCCCTGCGGAAAAGGAGAACCGCCGCACAAAGTAGGGCGCAATGCTGTTTAGCTTAATCTCCTTGTTCAGCTTTAATGCCTCAAGCACATGGC
>JAUXGY010000474.1 GCA_030621805.1 Kiritimatiellales bacterium
GAGGTGGATGAAATTACGCGCAACACGGACGGCAGTTTTGCCGTGGATCTGCACCAGAAATCGGCCTACGTCGATCTCGATGCCTGCACCGGCTGCGGCCAGTGCGAGGAAGTCTGCACCGTAACGGTTCCCGACGAATATAACTATGATCTCGTCACCCGCCGCGTGGCCCACATCCCCTTCCCGCAGGCCGTTCCGAAAAAGGCAATCCTCGATCGCCGCGGCGAAGCGCCCTGCACCTTCACCTGCCCCTCCAACGTCAAGGCCAGCGGATATATTTCGCTCGTCCGTGCCGGTCGCTATAAGGAAGCCTTCAACCTGCATATTGAAAATGCGCCGCTGGTGGGAAGTCTGGCACGGGCCTGCTACGCCCCCTGCGAAGAGGACTGCACCCGCTGTGGAAAAGAAGAGACCGTCCACATCCGCGGAGTCAAACGCTTCTTCTCCGACCACTACTATGAAGAACACCCGGAGCCGGAATACGGCCCCGTCGAAAACCAGATGAAAACCAAGATCGGCATCGTCGGCTCCGGCCCGGCCGGACTCAGCGCCGCCTTCTATCTGGCGCGCAACGGCCACCAAGTCACCATTTTCGAAGCCGAAACTCAGGCGGGCGGCATGCTCCGCACCGCCATTCCAGCCTATCGCCTGCCGAACGAAATCGTCGACCGCGATATTAAAAACGTCACCGCGCTCGGCGTGAAAATTAAATGCAACACCCGCGTAAAATCAGCCGCCAGCTTGAAAGAGCAGGGCTTCGATGCGGTCTTTGTGGCCACGGGAGCTTCCGACGAACGGGGCATGGGCATCGAAGGCGAGGATCTCGAAGGGGTTATGGGCTGCATGAAATTCCTGCGCGAAACCAAGATCGGCGATGCCCCGGACATCACGGGCAAGACCGTCGTCGTGGTGGGTGGCGGAAACTCCGCCATGGACCCGGCTCGCTCCGCTATCCGAATGGGAGCCAAGCGAGTGATCATTATGTATCGCCGAACCCGCGCAGAAATGCCGGCTCACAACTGGGAAATCGAAGGTGCGATTGACGAGGGCGTGGAGCTCATGGAGCTCTCCAACCCCAAAAGCTTTATTGGAAAGGACGGCAAGCTCGAAGCCGTTGAGTTCTTGAAGATGAAACTCGGCGAACCTGACGATAGCGGTCGCCGCCGCCCTGAGGTTATCGAGGGTTCCGAGACAACTTTGCCCGTGGATCTCGTGGTGCTCGCCATTGGTCTAAAACCTTCCACTACCGATTTCGCAGAAGAGATCGAGAGTAAGTGGGGATTGCTCAAGTCCGACGAAAAAACCTTGCAGACCGCAGACCCCGCCATCTTTGCCGGTGGCGACTGCGTAACGAATCCAACCATGATCGTCAACGCGATTGCTCAAGGTCGCCGCGCCGCCTTCTACATGGATCGGCATCTTAAAGGCGAATCGCTGGATGCTTCGTTCGACACCGATTTTCTGCTGGAAAAAACCGACAAGGATGCCGTGCTCGAAGAGGCCAAGGACTTCAAGCCCCGCTCGCCGGTACTCCAGCCGATGATGCCGCTCGAAGAACGCAAGAAAACCTTCGACTGCTACGAAAGCGTGATGACCGAAGAGGAAGCGCGCAAAGAGGCGCACCGCTGCATGAACTGCGGCGAATGTTCCCAATGTATGGAATGTGCCAACGTCTGCCCCGTACCCGGATGCATCGACTTTACCTTAAAAGAATATCCCAAGAACCTCACCGT
>JAUXGY010000036.1 GCA_030621805.1 Kiritimatiellales bacterium
GACATAGGCGGTGTAGCGCGAGCGCATGAGTTCAACGGCTGTGCGTGCAGTACGACGGCCGTTGAGAATTTCGCCGCAGCATTCTTCGTAGCCGGTTCCACTACCACAGGGACATTTATCAAATTTTTTCATGGGCCGCGTTATATCGGAAATTGAAGCGGGTTGGAAAACCGATCTGCAACTTTTAGCCGCGACCCTTGCAAATGTGCGAAATAACATTCAGGAACCAGGAATTGCCCGTTTCGATTTTATGAGCCAGCTCGACGCCCCCAATTGGGTCATGTGGCTAGAGGTCTACCGCACCCCCGAGGATGTAGCCAAACATAAGGAAACACCACATTATAAGGTATGGCGCGATGCCGTGGCTCACATGATGGCGGAACCGCGTTCAACTATAAAATTTTCCAATATAGCGCCGGGCGAGACGGGATGGAATACGCTGAACCTGTAGCGGTTGGACCGATTTATTCCACGTAGTTAAAATACGGCATTGATCCTGCTTGTACTTCCAGCATGACAAATAAAAGGTACAACATCATTCAGTTGCCGTTTTTAGCGTTTTTTTCAAAGAAACTCTACCGTGACGTGGGGCAGAACTGGAAAGGCGCAAACTTTGCCTATTTATTCCTCCTGCTGGCCATTTGCTGGGTACCTTCCACACTGAGCCTCCGGAAAGATCTGCTCAAATCTCTCGATAGCAACCAAGTCCACCTAATCAACCAGCTCCCCGATATCCACATCAAAAACGGTCGGGTCGAGATGGATCAGCAAAAGCCCTACCCCATTAAAAACCGTAGTGGTCAAACCATCGCCATTATCGACACCACCGGTAGCATGAACTATATCGCCGACGAGCACGTCATGGCCTTACTAACGGCCTCTGATCTAGTCGTTCGCCGCGGAAAAAACCAATTTAATACGTTGGACCTTTCACAGGTTTCGGAGTTTCACCTAAACAAAGCGATTGCAAATGAATGGCTGCAAACCACCCGGAATGCGCTGGCTCCTCTCTCCTACGGCCTCTTCCTTCTCCTCTCCTATATCTTTGCCGTGCTCGCCATGCTATTGACGGCCATCGTGGGATTGGTACTTTCTTCCGCCATGCATAGCACCCTTAAATTTTCCGGAGTCCTACGTATTGCCGTAGCGGCGGCGACCCCTTCCATCGTTCTGATTACCGTGTCCACCGCATTGGGACAATCCATTCCCGGATTGGCCTATATCGGCTTCACCTTGCTCTATCTGTTGATTGGCATTGCTTCCTGTTCCAAACCTGCAGAAGAGAAAGAAATCCCGAGGCTCAAGCTGACCGGACTGCTAGACGAAGTGGTGACTCCCTCCGACCAAGACTCTCAGGCCGCATAAGCTCCCCGTTATCTCGATTGAAAAAGATTCTACCGCGTGGCCTTGCCGAGTTCCCCTGCTTTTCCGAGGGCATATTTAGCCAGAATGGGGCCAATGATCTCGAAGACGATGCAGGTGGCAGTGATGGTGGTGATGACTTTGGTGCCAATGGCCGACCCGTGCGAAACTCCATCCGTTACGGTGCCGAGTCCGGCGAATTCAGCATTGACGATGAGCGCGAGACCAATGGCGACCCCGGCTTGCGAAAGAATGCCGAGCCCGACATATTTTTTAATCTTTTCTTCGACGTGTCCGAATAGGGCTCCGAGGCGCGCGCCGCCAATGAGGCCGCCGGAGCGACCCAGTATATAGACGATACCAATGAGGCCCAGACTTGGAAGTGCAGCGATCTGAAGGTGCGCACCGGCGAGACAGAAGAAGAGCACAAAGATAAGCGGCATGATTTCGAGCAGCGGCGCGGTAACCTTATGCACGAGCGATTCGCGGCGGGTATTGATGAGCACAAAACCGACAACCATGTTGGTGAGAATCAGCGAGAGGTGCCACATCATGGAGAGGCCGGTGGCGAGGGTGATGACCCCAAAGACGATAATAAGCATGTCGCGGGAGTTTTTAATGAATCGCACGAGCTGGCAGAGCAAGAAGCCGAGCACGATGCCAACGACGATGCTGAGGATAATTTCGAGCGTAGGTGCTTTGAGCATCTGGAAAAAGCCTTCAGATACATGCCCGGGGGCTTCGGCAAGCAACAGGCTTTTAGAGATCGCGGCGGCAAAGCCAAAGATGATGATGGCGAGGCCATCGTCGAACCCGACCACGGCATAGAGCGCCTGGGTGAGGCTGCCTTTGGCTTTATATTCCTGAATGATGGCAACGGTTCCGGCAGGAGCGCTGGCAGGAGCCATCGAACCGAAGATGAGCGCCATGGGCAGGTCGCGGGTAACGGCATAGATAAGGCCAGTCACGATGATAAAGGCGGCGAAGGATTCGGAAAAGATGATCCAGACAATACCGTTTCCAAGTCGTTTTAGCGATTTCATGCTGAGTTCGGAACCGATGCTAAAAGCGACGAAGCCGAGCGCGATCTGGGTGACAAACCCAAGACTTTCGCGGATAGATTCGGTAAAGAGTTCCAAACCAAACTGCTTAAACGACGGGCCGAAGAGCGCTCCAACGAGCATGTAGCCAATCAGCGAGGGTAGTGAAGTTTTCTTGACCAGTTTGCCGACATAGAAGCAGGCGATTAGCATGATTCCTACCAGAGTAAAGAGCTGGGGCAATCCGGCAGAAGCTTCGGCGGCGTGTTCGATTCCTGGTACTGACATTGAGGATTCCTAAATATTAAGGCTGCCGGCGCAATAGAAGAGTTCCTGGACGGTGAGCAGGATATCGTCACGTTCGTCGAGTGACCCGGTATGCTGTTCAATGCGGCGGATGGTTTCGTTGGTGTCTTTTTTGTCAACCGTCGCGAGGATGACCTTACAGAAGTCGGCGGGTTTATCGCTCCAGAAACCCGCAAAGAGCGACATTTTTTCGAGATAGTTGGAGGCGGGTTCGGCTTCGGAAACCATAATGGTGCTGGAGTTGAACCCGGCAAAGATTTCAAGCACGGCGTGGAAGAGTTCTTCGTCCTGAATCTGAACGCGGAAGAGATTTTTGGTGTCGTGCTCCTTGGGATCGGCTTCGTCGCGGATGTGGCGGAGAAAGTTTTCAGTGAGCACTTCGGCCGTGGGGGCCATAATCATTTCGGCGACGTGTTCAGGTACGTTGAGCACCTGCGATATCGTCGAGAGGATTTTGATGTGCACGTTGGAGCTGCTCGAGGGCGCAACGATGAAGACAAACAGCTTAACGGGCTGATTGTCCATGGCGGCAAATTCCGCTCCGTTGGGAACGGAGAGGATGCCCACCACAAAGTCCTCGACCCCGTCGAGTCGGCAGTGGGGAATGGCGATACCGTTTCCGAAACCGGTGGTGCTCAATTCTTCGCGCTCAGTCAGTCCTTTTAGGATGGTGGATTCCTCCATATCGGCGAGCACCGGCGACTGCTTGGCCAGCTTGGCCATCGCGTTCAAAACCTCTTCGCGGGATACGAAATCGGCGGCGGCTTGGACACATTCGCTACGCAGAACATTGATTAGATTCATCTTTTCCCTCCTCATTTTGCTCTAGGGAGCGTTTCATCTACATTCAATAGGTGTTTTTCGCAAGGATCGACTCTATAAACTTTGCAGAGCGGCTTCACAGAGAGAACTTTTAACGCATTGCGGCATTGACGGGTCTGACTTGCAGGAAGTAGCTTATCGGCGATGAAAAGAAGCGTCCAGATTGTTTTAATATTGATGTGCTTGGTTCCGATGCTCAGTTCGGCAAAGGAAGAAACCATGGCAGAACGCAAGCAACGTATTACGCGTCGGTATCTGCGAGAGCGTTCGAATATTGTGCAGAGCGATCTCGAGGTTCCGGTGGCCCGGCCCGAGGATGAAGTACTTGCCGAGTCGGAGCAATACAAGGAGACTCAGGTCAATCTCCAACACCAAGCGGCCGGCACCCCGATACCTCCCCCACCGCCACCTCGCCAGCCACCCACGCAGACGAAGAACCGCAACTGGCTTCTTGCTGCTGATCCACTTTTATCTGACCCATTTTCCCCTGCCGATACCGAAGAATCTCCAAAGAAAAAGACGGATTGGTCGATCCGAGAGCAGGAACAGTCCCCGTATGGCGGGGCGCAATACGAGAGCTGGTTTAGCCGCAAAAACAAGGAAGTCCCTGTTGAAAACGGCAGCCGCTATGGATCTCGTCAGGAAGGAATTTCCACTTCCCGCGGGTACAATCCCTTCTCTTTCGGGGGGAATTCATTTGGAACCCAGCAACAGGAGACAGTTCCGCGGAGCGGATATCCAGGCCTGTTTGGTCGCAAGCAGGAGGGGACGTCCGGCTCCGGTTTTGGCACGTTGGATCTTTCGCGGGAACGCACCTATAATCCAAACCAAAATCAGGGCTATCTGAAAAACCCGCTTTTGCCCTCCCCTTCCGCCAACAAATCAATGGGTACAGAAACCGAGAGAAAAGGCTACGTGCCCTACAAAAGTCCCTACGAAACCCGCCGCCAGCAACAACAGCAACAGCAGTGGAATGGGCAAACCCAGCAGGAACAGGAATACAAGAGAGTGAATCCCTACCAAGAGTGGAAAAAGCGTACTCCGGTCTATAATCCAACCGACAACGACGCCTTCATTAATGAGTACATGCCGAAGAGCAAGCGTTAGGGAAAATCACAATACCTACGGTTTTGCAGGAGCTACTCTTGGATTTCTTTGTACGTCTGGACTTTCCCATCCACCAACGTCACAATGTACTTATATTCCTTGAGGCTACGCTGAAGCTGTTGCTCTCGGAACTCCCGGTTGGCATCGTAGGCCCGAATGTCGGCATCGGACGGAGCAGGGTTATAGCCCTCGCTATAGGTGTAGTAGAGGAGCTCCTCTCCATCCTTTGTTTCAACGGAATCCGGTTCGCCTAGAATACCCACCACCTGAGCCTTCTCCATGCCTTCCTGAATTTCGCTTAGTTTCCACGGACGGAACGTGGTGGCACATCCAACTAGCAGACCTAGTGCAACCATGAGCGGGATATACTTTATAGCTTTCATGGGGACAACCATAATTCCTAACCGAGAAATTGCAATACCGAACTACCCGAACCTATAGATCAAACGACCACCAGTTCGACGGAGTTGGATAAGGCGCTTGAATGATGATGGGTTCGCGGAGGGTAGGATGAGTGATCTCTAGGCGGGCATGGTGAAGGGCGATGTCTTTGCGCTTCGATGTGGCTCCGTATTTTTCGTCGCCCGAGATTGGACACCCGATGGCGGCGAGCTGCGCACGAATCTGGTGATAGCGTCCGGTTTCGAGATCGATTTCGACGAGGGACTGCTTGCCGATTTGCCTGAGTGTCCGATAGCGAAGAACGGCGCGTTGTGCGCCTGCCCCACCCTCCCTAGAAATCTGAGCACAGTGGTGTTCGTGTAAAAGCCAATGGACGAGCTCGGCGGCGGGTTCTTTCGGCGAACCTTCGACGAGGGCATGATAGATCTTCTTGCAGTTGCGCTGACGGATATCCTCGTTGAGACGACTGAGCGCCTTGCTGGTGCGGGCAAAAAGGACGATGCCACTGACAGCCTTATCGATTCGGTGCACGGCATTGAGGAATATGTTTCCGGTCTTGTTCTTATCGACCCGCACCCACTCGCGTGCCCAGTCCTCCATGTTACGTAGTCCAGTTCCGCTATCCTGCGTCAGTAGGTTGGCCGGTTTGTTGACCGCCAGCAAGTGGTTGTCAGCAAAGAGAATCAGTGGAGCCAGTTCTTCGGCACGGTATTTAATCTCACCCATGGGTTTCCGCCCTTACCCTACTATTGGTTGATCCAGCGCGCCCAATTTCCATTAGGGAGCTCGTTGGTGCCGGCCGGCCCGGTGAGGAGCATTTCGCCGCATTCAATCGCGCCTCCGGTATTATATTGGCGAAGAAGGTTGCTGAGTACAATCGGCGAGAAGCCGGGCGTGTGGGAGGTGAGCAGCACGAAGCAGGGATCGGCAGTCAAAACCTGATGGACAAGATCGAGGGTGGTCATGAGGCTTTCTTCGATCTTGTATAGCTCGCCTTTTTTACCGCGTCCGAAGGAGGGAGGGTCGAGAAGGATTCCGTCATATTGGTTTCCACGCTTTACTTCGCGGTGAAGAAATTTAATGACGTCATCGACGATCCAGCGAACTGGAGCATCTTGGAGATTATTGAGCTGGGCATTTTCACGTGCCCAGTCAACCATGCCTTTTGAGGCATCGAGATGGCAACCGTGCGCCCCGGCTTGCGCGGCGGCAAGCGTTGCCCCACCGGAATATGCGAAGAGGTTGAGAAATTTGAGCTCACGACCGCGTTTCGTTTTTTCGGATTCTAGCGTGGCACGGATCCATTTCCAGAGTTCTCGGGTTTCGGGAAATACGCCGAGGTGGCCGAAATCCGTCGCAGAGAGCTTCATGGTTACCCCGCCGATTTTAACATTCCAGGCACGGGGCAGTTTCTCGCGCCCTTCCCAATTATGCCCATCAATACGATCGAAGCGGGCGACCGCAGTTTTCCATAGATCTGGGTATTGCGGTGCCCACACCGCCTGGGCACAGGGGCGGTCGAGTATCACATCGCCAAAGCGTTCAAGTTTTTTTCCGTTGCCGCTGTCGAGCAGTTCGTATCCATCGTTCATCCAAATCTCCTCCTGAAAACTAAGCCTTTCTCGCGCGATCCTTGAACGGGTTGCGCGATGCAGCGGTGGGGGCATGCATTCCGTGGTGCGCAACGTTCACCAAGATACCGACCATCACCCCGGAGATGACTAGACTCGATCCGCCGTAGCTGATGAAGGGCAATGCCAGCCCTTTGGTGGGAACGCAGCCGGTAACGACCGCAAAATTAATAAGAGCCTGCATCGTGATCATCAGGGTGATGCCAAGAGCCAAAAACCGACCAAATTCGTCGCGTGCGTTAAGCGCGATTTTTGAGCCCAGAATAAACAACGTCAAATACATCACAATAACGATCAGTGCAGCAATGAGCCCAAGCTCCTCGGCAATGATCGGAAAGATAAAGTCGGTGTGCGCCTCAGGAAGATAGCTATATTTTTGCATACTGTTGCCGAAGCCAACCCCAAACCAGTCGCCTCCGGCAAAGGCCCGTAGCGAGTTGACCAACTGCCAGGCCTTGTCCAGCTCATGCTTCTGGGGATCGAGAAAAGCAAAAATACGGCCCATGCGTTCCTGATTTTGAAAGATTAGAAAGACCACTCCAAGCAACCCGCACAATCCGGTGGCCAGTAATGGAGCAACGGAAACCCCTCCCAGAAACATCATGAAGATGACCACCGACGAGACCAACATGGTGGTACCAAAGTCCGGCTCAACCACGAGCGGAAACGCAAAGAAAGCGAGCATTCCGAAGGGGATGAGGATGCCGCGCTTGAGTTCATCGATCCGCCGCTGGTTGCGTGCCAACCACCAGGAAAAGAGCATGATGACCGCAAGTTTAGCGATTTCCGAGGGCTGGATGGTCATGGATCCGATGCGCAACCAGCGCCAGCTACCATTGATCTCGTGGCCGATACCGGGGATTCGAACAAGAACCAGTAGGAATACGGAAAACACCGAAAGAGGAATGGCCAGTTTGCGGTAGAGGCGGTAGTCGAAGCGGGCGGCCACGGCAGCGGCACAAAAAGAAAGCGCCAGCCATATCAGCTGGCGCTTCACAAAATATTCGGCATCGTCATACTTGGCCGAACTAGCGCTGGCGAGGATCAGAACGCCGAGCGTGATGAGTATCAATACGATGGCAATAAACAGCGATATGGTCTTTCGCATCGATACTCATGTCCCGTTTATTCAGAGATCGGAATACGCAGGCGCTGGCCTTCCTTGATCGCAGCCTCATCAGAAATGTTGTTTACCCGCATGATCTCGCTCTTGGTTACGTTGTACTGGCGGGCAATGTCGGCGAGTGACTCTCCAGGATAAACCACGTGGTCGATCACCTCATCTAGAACCATACTCTCGGCGGCACCATCGTCCACATCGGGCACCAACGGAGCCGGAGATTCAACGGCGTCGGGAGATGTTTTTTCCGCCGGGGGATCCGCTTTCTTCGATGTAGATTTTTGCGTGTTGGTGGGTACCTTTCCACCGCTCGGAATGTCGATCGTTTTACCCTCGAAGATTTTATCGTCCGTAATGTTATTGAGGGAGCGCAGATCATTGAGGTTTACACCCGCCGCTACAGCAATACCGGACAGGGTATCGCCCTTCTGGATCGTGTATTCGCCCCCTTTCTTTACGGAAGAGTAGCTTTGCTGGGCACTGCTGGAACCGCCGGATGCAAGGCTGCCCGCCGGAACACGAATTTCCTGACCCACATACAGCACATCGGGGTTCGAGAGGTTGTTCATCGAAACAAGCGTTTTGGTGCTCGTATTAAACCTGACGGCCAGCTTCGAGAGCATATCGCCCTGCTGAACAATGTAGAGTTCGGTGTTAGCCTGCGGGGCGACTGGGGCAATATACGGAGTTGCAGAACCCGTATCAGTGCTGTCGATAATAACCGAGTCATTCATGGAATCCGTCGAATCGGCAGAATCCATTCCGTAGGAATCCGTTATCGCCGTCTGACTGCTCGATGTCTTGCCTTTATGCTGGTGCTTAACAATTCCTCTGTGACGGGCGCCTGCACCGCGTCCACTACCCTGCGACTCAGGGGTAACACAACCTTGCGTCAGGGCAAACGCGACTAGTGCAACAACGTGCAACCCTAAAACTGCTGATCCAACCTTCATAATCAAACTCCTTTTCAACTGCGCTCTATCAGTCAACGACTGGTTATTCATATTGTATCCCTCCCTCCTGCATCAAACCGTGGAAAAGCGCCATAAAACGCTCCCCGCGATCCTCGAAACCGCGAAACTGGTCGAAGCTCGCACACCCTGGGGAAAGCAGTATGGTTTCCCCAGGTTTGGCGACGTTTTGGGCCGTATTGAACGCTATTTCTAACGTTCCACATTCCACGCACGAACAAACTTCGTTCCAAGCTTGATACATCGCTCGGGATACTTGGCCAACAAGGTATATCCTCCTTACCCGTTCCGCCAGTATTTCTTTGATAAAAGTGTAGTCCGACTCCTTCGGCACCCCTCCGGCGATCAAATGGACCTTTTTACCGCAGGCCTCCAGCCCAACGGCCATGGCGGACAGATTCGTGGCTTTCGAATCATTTACATAAGCCACGCCACCGATTTCACCCACTCGTTGGAGCCGATGCGGGAGCGGCTCAAAGCCGCGGGCCGCCTCGGCAGCTATCTCGAAAGGCACCCCACAGGCCTGAGCCACGCCAGCCACCGCCGCCCCAGTGCATCCGCCTAAAACCGGACTTTCGAACCGCGTTCCCGACAGATCCATAACCGATTTACCCCCGCAAAAAACCTGCCCATTTCTGTAAAAACAATCCGCCTTCGACGAGGAACCAAAGGTGTTCCATTCCCGCTCTACGCTGCCCAAATCCTCCTTTAGCTTCGGAAGGAGGTCGACGGGAACCAGACACGTACCCCCGGAGAGGGAGGAGGAACCGAAGATACGTGCCTTGGTGCGCCGATAAATTTCCATGGTTTCGTGGCGATCAAGATGATTCGGGAGAACATTCAACAGCACCGCGACATCCGCGCGGAAATCCCGAACGGTCTCTAGCTGAAACGAACTAACCTCCAGCACCAACCAATCCAAATCAGGGTTCTCCAGCACGACCTCACAGGAAGGGATGCCATAGTTCCCTCCAATTTCCGCCTTCTGGTCGGCCAACTGAAGCATTTCACAGATCCACTTCACCGCCGTACTCTTCCCATTTGACCCCGTCACTGCCACCGTCTTTCCTCGATGCCGCGACCACCCCAGTTCCAGCTCGGAGAGCAACGGAATCCCCGCATCGTGTGCCGCACAGACCCACGGATGCGAAAGCGCAAACCCGGGACTGACGATACAAACGTCAAAATGCGTATGGGCCAAGGTCTGGACAAACGTTGGCAACCCATCGGACTTTTCGGTACATACGGTAACTGCAGTTCCCTCCGCACACAGTAGGCGTTCGGCGGCCCGACCACTACGTCCGTATCCCAAAATCAAAGCTGTACGGAGTGTTCCCATATTTCCTTAC
>JAUXGY010000004.1 GCA_030621805.1 Kiritimatiellales bacterium
CGTGTCAGCTCCTCTCAAACGTTCGGTAGAAATAAATAGGAAGTGTTTTTCTCATTGTTAAAATTTGAGTGTGGTCTCCACGTCTGGCCGATAGGCTGGACTTTTTTACACCACATAAAAAGGAGACCACACAATGGACAACGTATCACTTTTCGAACGGCTCGCACAAGCCGGGGATTCTGAAGCTGGAGCGGCTTTTAACGAATTCATGCACACGATAGCTCGAACGGCCTTCATGGCCGTGATGTTCGAGGAGGTTGAGACCCTCTGCGGAAAGGCCTATCATCCCGATCCCGAAGGCGAGCACCAACGGGCGGGTTCCGCCCCGGGACGCTATTTCTTCGGCACGGAGGAGTTCAAAGTTCCCCGCCCACGCGTCAGAAGCCACAAGGACGGCAAGAGCACAGAGGTTCGCCTCGCCAGCTACAAAGCCGCTCAGGGTCGTGGCTCCCTGCACGATGCCATGCTCCGTGCCTTTATGGCCGGAGTGCCGTCGCGCGAGCAGGCGCGGGTTTTCAACAACACGTCCGGCACGAGTCCGGGCGAAGTCAGCCGCCTGTGGGAGCGCGAAGGGCTGCGGTGCATCGAACAGGTGCGTGGGCGGGATCTGAGCCTCGAAGACTATGTCGTTCTCATGCTCGACGGTATTTGGCTGTGCGACGACCTCTGCGTCATCGTGGCGCTGGGAATCACTCTCGGCGGCGAAAAGCACATCCTCGATTTCCAGGTCGGTTCATCGGAGAACCACGAGGTCTGCACCGACCTGCTCACCCGGATCGAGGATCGGGGCTTCAAGCCGAAACGCCGCCTGCTGGTGGTTCAGGACGGCTCCAAGGCCTTGCGAAGCGGGGTGCGCAAGAAATGGCCGGACGCCATCATCCAGCGTTGCCTGATTCACAAGGAACGCAATATCAAAGGGTATCTTTCGCGCCGCCACCACGGGGAGCTCAAACGGCTCTTCGACCGCCTGCGCAAAGCCGAGGGGTTCGAGGCTGCCGAGGAATGCCTCAATGAACTACGCACATTTCTAAAAGGGAAAAATGCCCAGGCGCTCGTCAGTCTCGAAGAGGCCGGGGAAGAACTTCTGGCCGTTCATCGTCTGGGTGCGCCCAGCACGTTGAATAAGACCCTGCTCAATACCAATTGTATCTAGGAACCTCTTCAGGAATGTCCGTACGAAGCTCCGGCGCGTGAGCCGCTGGCGACCCGAGACGCAAATGGCCTCGTGGATAGCCTATGCCCTGCTCGAAGCCGAGCACGGATTCCGGCGAATCAACCGCTGCAAGGACATGAAAAGGCTTGAAGAGATCTTACAAAGTATTACTTTTCCTCTTCGGAGGAGGGGGCGAGGGCTTCGCGCCTTCCTCTTCCACCCTTGACCCAGAACCCGCAACCGACTACAAACCTTAACCAACGAACCGGAGGCTACACCTCCAGTTTTAACAATGAGAAAAATACCCCTGGAAGAAGATCCACATGACAGGTAGTATGAAAAAAGTCACAATAAGCGTCTTGATGCTATGGATAGCGGGGATGTGTCATGCGGTAACGCTGTCGAATATTGTCGAGCAAGTTTCCGTCAACAGCTATTCCAACTGGCTCGGTTCCTTGTTTGCCGCCGATGGAAACAGTCGTGGGTTTACCGCTGGCGATAGCCCGCGCGTACCGCTACCTCAGCACGATTTGGCGCGCGATTTCATGGTGTCCAGCTTCCAGGACATGGGCTACGACACTTGGCTCGATCCCTTTACATTCCCCTACGTCACAGGGCATGCGTATACCAACTGCAACAACGTGGTAGCCATTAAATGGGGTAGTGAAGGAACCCATGTCGCCATTGTTGGGGGGCATTATGATTCGGTGGACATTGGGCAACCTCAAAATAATCCGGTAACCAACTTCTGTCCAGGTGCTGACGACAATGCAAGCGGCACGGCGGCCTTGCTGGAAATTGCCAAGGTGATCAAGGACTACACCTTTCGAGACACGATCATCTTTGTGGCCTTCGATGCGGAAGAAAAGGACTACAAGGGTTCAATCCACTTTGTCGACGAACACATCACGGACTCGGCTTCGGAAACCAACAACAGGATCTTTCTCAAATCCTCCATCCGCGGGATGGTGAACGTCGAAACTATTGCCTACGATGATCCCAATACTCCTCGATACGTGGTCATTGGAACAGTATCCGGGAGGAATCTAGTTTCCTCCGCGCTGGAAGGGGCCATAACTAATTATACCTCCCTTATTCCGCGTCATTCATCAGGTTATAACCAAAGCGACCATAAGATATTTGATGCAGCTGGGATAGATGCAATCCACCTGATTGAGTATGACTTCAAGAATTATTGGGGGGATACGAATATGACGGAAAACCCCTACTACCACTCTGATGGGGATTCGATTGACTCCCCCAACTATATTTCATACGAGTATGCGGCGGAGGTAACGAAGGCCGCTGTTGGTGCCCTTTGCGACTATGCAGGCATTATTCCTCCCGCCACATTGGTTTCATCCAACGTTGATTCCAATACCTTCCAGATCAACTGGATGGGTGCGCCAAACATTTCATATTCACTATATGGCACGGAGGCGTTGTCGGTCTCAAACGATTGGGTTTTCATGCAGGACTTTCCGGTCACGAACCAAAGCAGCGAATTTTCAGTCCAGCTGGGTCTCGGCAACACGACCCAGACTATATTTAAAGTACTTAGCAAGTAGGGATAGGAGCTTCCTTTTCTCTCAGGGTCTTTTCATTTAGCGGTCATAAAGGCGTGGTAATCAGGAGAGAGGCTTCGGATTCATTTGCCCGGAGGGCTTCTGTGAAGGTGGGAAGCGATCCATGTTTCAGTTTCACGAAATAAAAACAGGCAAGCTTTCCCCGATTCGTCGGAGATAAAAGTAAACAGGAGCCGTGTACGAGGCCACTTCTCGCACGGTTCTGAGAGAGGAACAAGGCTGAGCTTGATCACTCAGCGTTGTCCTACTCGATTATTTGGAAAGAAAGGAGGGGGACTTGACCGAGCTACCTATCTAGTGCAAGGATGCCGCCCTCCTAAACAAAGCACCAAACATAACCCGAGGAGGGTATGCGATGAGCGATTGGATCGGCCATGAATGCGGGATTGCCGCCGTGCGTTTGCTAAAACCCCTGAGTTTCTACGTTGAAAAGTACGGCACGCCGATGTATGCGGTGAACAAGCTGTCGGTTCTCATGGAAAAACAGCACAACCGAGGGCAGGATGGGGCCGGTGCCGCCGCCATTAAGCTGGATATGCCGCCCGGCGAACCCTACATCTTCCGTACCCGTTCCGCCGAAAAAAACCCGATCATGCAGGTGCGCAACCGCATGATGAAAGCCTTTGCCGATGCGCACGAAAAAAACCCGGAAAAATACAAGGATCCCGATTGGGTCAAGCAAAACGTCCTTTTCGCCGGCGAGCTGCTCTTGGGGCACCTGCGTTACGGGACTCACGGCGCATCCGGTGAATCCTTCTGCCATCCTTTTCTCCGCCAAAACAACTGGATGACCCGCAACCTGGTACTGGCGGGAAACTTTAATCTCACCAACAACGATGAACTTTTCGACATGCTCGTCGAGCTTGGCCAGCATCCGCGCAACAAGGCCGATACGGTCATGGTGCTCGAAAAGGTCGGCCATTTTCTCGACGAAGCCAACGACTTCCTCTTCCGCAAATATCGTAAGGAAGGGCTCACCCGCGCCGCAATCACCCAGCGCATCATTAAGGATCTCGACATCTACCGCGTGCTCAAAAAGGCGACTCGCGCTTTCGACGGCGGCTATGTGATGGCGGGCATGATTGGCCACGGCGACCTCTTCGTCCTGCGTGATCCCGGCGGCATCCGCCCCGCCTTCTACTACCAAGACGACGAAATTGTTGTCGTTGCCTCCGAGCGCCCGCAGATTCAGACTGCGCTTAATGTGCCGATCGGTGCTGTTCATGAGGTCAAACCCGGCCATGCGTTGCTGGTCAAACGATCGGGCGAGGTTCTCCACGAACTCGTTAACGAGCCCGTGACTCCCACTCACTGCTCTTTTGAGCGCATCTATTTCTCGCGCGGAACGGATAAAGATATCTATCAGGAACGGAAGGATCTCGGCCGCTCGCTCGTGCGCCCGGTGCTCGATGCAATCGACTATGATCTCGAAAATACCGTCTTTTCCTATATCCCCAACACCGCCGAAACCGCCTTCTTTGGCTTGGTCGAGGGGGTTAAGGATATGGTGGGTGAACGGATGAAATATCATCTTTTACAAGAAAAGAATCTCACTGCCGCACGTATTGATGAGCTGCTCGCCTTCCAACCGCGTGTTGAAAAGATCATGACCAAAGATGCTAAGTTGCGTACCTTCATTACCGCCGACTCCGACCGCGAAGATCTGGTTTCCCAAGTTTACGATACCACCTACGGCGTGATTAAGCGCACCGACACGCTGGTCGTGCTCGACGATTCTATCGTGCGCGGAACCACCCTACGAACCAGTATTCTGCGTATTCTTGATCGCCTGAACATGAAGAAGATCGTCATCGTTTCATCCGCACCGCAAATCCGCTATCCCGACTGCTACGGCATCGACATGTCGAAAATGAAGGACTTCATCGCCTTCGAGGCCGCAGTGACCCTCATCCGCGAATCCGGCCGCGAACAGCTGCTTCAGGAAATTTACGAAGCTTGTTTGGCGGATGAAAAGAAGTCCCGCGCTGAAGCACAAAATCAGGTCGTGCGCCTGTTCGAACCCTTTACCGCCAAACAGGTATCGGACAAGATTGCCAAGCTCTTGACGCCGGCCGGAATGAAGGCTGAGGTGCAGATTATCTATCAAGGTATCGGCGGCCTTCGCAAGGCCTGCCCCAACCACACCGGGGATTGGTATTTTACCGGAAACTATCCCACCCCCGGTGGTCATCGTGTCGCCAACCGCTCCTTCATCAACTTCATGGAAAAGAGCGACGCCCGCGCCTATTAAGTATCCCGTTTTCCGCGCTGGAGCAATGGAAAGAAAACCATACGCGGGCAGAGGAATACGGCGACGAGTGCGATTGATAGCCCGACCACGCCCTTGGTGCTTTCAACATAGAACAGTGCAGGAACAAGAACGGCCAGTCCGAGCAACAGCCACGCTGTGAGCAGTCCCTTGATGTGGCGGCCCATGATTTGAGGCACATTGAAAAAGAGGTCGAATACCCAGTGTTCCATCAGGGCACCATGCTCCCCGAACACGGGAATAATGTGGACTAGAGCAGTGGCTCGGCGGCTCACCAGAAAGCGCGCGAGGTGCGGGTAGGTCGTGGTCATTTGCAACGGGAACGCGAGGTAACCAATATATTTTACGAATGAAAGCGGGCAGGCCACGAGGTAGTCGCGCCAGTTGCGCTCGCGGATCATGAGGTAGAGGACATAGAACCCTCGGCAGAGTGAGCCGGGGGAAATTGGGGTTACTTGGAAGAGGGCAATAACTCCGGCAAAGGCCAATGATGCATCGGTCTTTGATCCACCTTTACCCAGCACGTAGGCAAAGACAAACCCACCCGTGACTACGCTAACAATCTGCGTTACGGGAATCGTGCAGAAATGCACCGCCATGCTTTTGAGATACTTGACGATGAAGGGCTCCTTGATGATGGAGACAATGTGGTCGTGCTCCTCTCTGGAAAGCATCCCATCCTTTTCGCCTTCGGCCACTTGGTCGAGGAACCATTTTTCGCGGAAGACTTCATCCATCGCAAAGTCGCGGATAAACTTGAAGAATCCGATGAAACCGTTCCATGCAATGAGGGGTCGGTTGCAAAAGCGGTGCAGGCCAATCGGCAACATGCCAACGGTGAAGCGTTCGAGGAAAAACAGGCCCGGTTTTTCGGCCAGTTTGCGGGTGCGTGCTTCGTCGGTGCGCCCGGCGCGATGCCATGCAATCAGTTCGTGCGCAGCGCGGGCTTTCAATGCGGTCTTAAAATAGGCCGGTTGGGTGAAGATGCCGAACATATGCTTTCGGAAGGCCGTGCTGCCCCAGCGCTGGCGAACCATATTTCCGAGCACGGGAACCGCGCCGAGCAGGTGAAAGAGAGCAAAGCGCAGCCCGCCTTTTCGGAGTTTTTCGGCAAAAGCCTGATCGATGAGGTCGTCGGCTTCATATCCCTCGACGAGGCCGGCAATGATGTCGCTTTGCAATTCGTGATCGAATGTTGGGCGTAGGCCGTGGTGGGTGATGTCAAGCAATGAGCGGCGATAGATGCGGTCTTGGATCTTTAACTCATCGATCATCGGCCGTACGTCTTTAAACACTTCGGGATGTTTCGCAACGTAGGCCTCCATTTTGGAGAGGTCGCAACGGTCGAACTGAACCAGTGCGCCGCGTTTTAGACCGTTTAGGATTAGTTTGAAATCGCCGGGACTCATAGGCAACCACGGAAGCAGGGCGAGCCCGGCGCGGAAGTCGATGGCGCAAAGACCGCCGTCTTGGGTGTCGGTGCGCTTCATGCAGTTGGGCTGGCTCTTCATAGTCGACCACTCATACTGACGCGCAAATTCAGGTGCGCCCATGTCGTGCATCAACTCCACCATGCCCCGCATAAACCTGCGTTTATCGACATATTCAGGGCTGTCGGTGTCCGCAAGATCGATATTTTTCCAATCTCGGCGGGTGGTAATATCATCATCAGCTTCGAGATTCCACATGCGGCCTTCGACCCATTCGGTAATTTCACCGTAGGCATTAAGGTTGCTGTCCCAGAACGAGGCGTAGGCATCCTTCACGGCCGTTTCGCGACCGAACTGGATCAAACTGGCTCGGCGCACGAGTTTTTGCCAAGCGAGTCCGGCGCGGCAGGCCCCCAGATTGACCTGCGAACTGAACGGGCCTTGGAATGCGATCCAATAGGTGGTGTTGCGGAACCAGCGTGAGAAGGAAGAAGGCGGAATGACAATTTTGATGGCGTAAAGCTTGCCGGTTTCCAGTCCGGGAATATGGCAACCCGTTGGCAGTTTAAGCCCAGTGAGCTTGCAACGATAGACCTGTCCTGCGAAGCCGCCGCCGAGGAATTTATCAACGGTCAGCTCGGCTGTGCCGGTGATCGCAGGGAAGACCCCTGTGATTTCGACAGGGAGTACGGTGCCGTTTTCATAACGAACCGGGCGATGACGGATCAACAACTGCGGATCGTCCGCCCTGTTTGTCAGCTCTTTGCAGAGTTCGGAGGAATAGTTTTTCTTTGCCATGGATTCCCTGTATTGGTGCGGTACAAAACGACCAACACCTTGCCAAAGCCGCTAGGCGAAAACAAACCCTATTTTGAGGGCTAAAAAATCCGATTTGGCTTGAAACGCTTGATGGCTTTGCGCATATTCCCGCCATCTTCAGGGCAGGGTGAAATTCCCGACCGGCGGTGATAGTCCGCGAGTTTTTCCAAGGTTTGGAAAGACATGGTGCAGTGAAATTCTGCAACCGACCGTATAGTCTGGATGGAAGAAGATAACCGGTCGGTGTCGTAGTGCCGTCGAGAAGCCCTGTAGACGTATGTTCTTCAGGGTTTTTTTATTTGGAAGGTGGCAACTATGAGTAAAGATATATTCGATCCGATCGAGGAAGTGATTGAGGCATTCCGCAACGGTGAAATCATCGTGATGACCGACGATGAAGACCGAGAAAACGAGGGCGATCTGGTCTGTGCCGCCGAGGCAGCCACACCCGAAGCCATTAATTTTATGATTACACATGCGCGCGGCCTTGTCTGCGTTCCAATGGAGGAGGAAATGCTCGCGCGCCTCGGCCTATCACACATGGTTCCGGCCCATTCTTCCGATAAATACCATACGGCTTTCATGGATTCGGTCGATATCCGCATTGGAACCACCACTGGGATCAGCGCAACGGATCGTTCCAATACCGTCCATGCTTTAATCGATGAACGTACAGTGGCCGGTGACTTTATCAAGCCGGGTCACATATTCCCTCTCCAGGCGATGCCGGGCGGAACACTTGAACGTGCGGGCCACACTGAGGGCACCGTGGATCTGGCTCGGATCTGCGGCCTGAAACCTGCAGGTGTAATCTGTGAGATCTTACGTGAAGATGGTGAAATGGCGCGCGTACCCGAGCTACGAAAATTTGCCGATACGCACGGCCTGAAAATGACGGCTGTTTCGGAAGTTATTAAATACCGCTACACCCACGAGTCGCTCGTTCAGCCCGATCGGGAAGTAAATATGCCGACCGATGCGGGGCTGTTCCGTATGACAATCTATAGCTCGATCGTTGATAATAAAGACCACCTTGCACTGGTCTGCGGAGACTCGGAGTCTGGAAAACTTCCGCTGGTGCGCATGCATAGCGAATGTCTGACCGGCGATGTTTTTCACTCGCGGCGTTGCGATTGTGGCGCGCAGCTGGAAGCGGCTATGCAGGCGGTTCAGGCTCACGGATACGGAGCCATTGTCTACATGCGTCAAGAGGGACGCGGTATCGGGCTGGCCAAGAAAATCCATGCCTACGAGCTACAGGATGAAGGCATGGACACGGTCGAGGCGAATGAGCATCTTGGCTTCAATGCCGATCTGCGCGACTACGGAATCGGCGCGCAGATACTGGCTGATCTGGACATGAAGAAAATCAAGCTGCTGACCAATAATCCAGCTAAGATTAAGGGGCTTGATAAATATGGAATTAAAGTGGAGGAACGCGTTTCTCTCATGCTTCCCTCCCACGAGCACAACGAAAAATATCTCGCCACCAAGCGCGATAAGCTGGGGCATATTATTTGATGACGATTGAAACGTGAGGCGTGACCAAAAACAATCACGCCTCACGTTTCAATCGTCACGCGAGGAACGAGTCATGGGAAAAGGAATTAAAAACGAAATTGAACCCATTGGAGGGATCGGTGCACACCAAGTATTGGGGAATCTCGATGCTTCCGGCATGCGGTTCGGGATTGTTGTGTCTCGTTTTAACGATGAGTTGACGAATGAACTTTGCCGGAGCGCCTATCACTGTTTAGAAAGGAATGGCGCAAAGCCGGGCACCATTGATGTGGTGCGGGTGCCGGGTGCCTACGAGATTCCGGTGGTGGTCGACAAGCTGGCCTCCAGCGGAAACTACAGCGCGTTGATCGTGCTTGGCGTGGTTGTAGAAGGTGAAACGCAACATGCCCAAATGATCATCGACACCACTGGCCAGAGCATTCTCGACATCTCCTGCCGCCAAAAGGTTCCGATCATTAACGAAATCGTCGGTGTCCGGACATGGGCACAGGCCGAGGCTCGATGTTTGGGGGGCGAGAACACGCGGGGCTGGTATGCTGCCGAAGCCGCCATCGAAACCGCCCGCGTCTACCAGCAACTTGGATAATTTTATGCAAAAGAAAAAAGTAAACGGTCGGCGTGAGACGCGTGAGTGGATTATTCAGTTTTTGTTTCAGCTCGATTTTAATTCGACGCCGATCGATGTCGCGTTGAAGGATTTCTGGGAGGAGAAGGAACCATCCGAACGTGAAAAAACCTATGCCGAGGAAATCATCAAAGGGGTAGTGCAGCGTAAGGACGAGCTAGATGATCGACTTTCGCAATATGCCAAGCGCTGGGATTCCGAACGCATGGGTGCGGTAGATCGTACCGTGATGCGCGTGGCCCTCTTTGAAATGCTCTATCGCGAAGACGTGCCGCCCGTCGTATCGATCAACGAAGCGGTCCATTTTGCCAAGGATTTTAGTAGCTTCCAGTCCGGTCGTTTTGTCAACGGCGTGCTCGACCGTATCCGCAAAGAAATCGACCGTCCGGCCCGCAGCACCTATAAGCCTCCGAAGGAAGGCGACCAATGCAGCTAAAGGTGCAGATTTCTGATTTTAGATTGCCGATTGCCGATTTGTGGGTCTGCGACGCCTTTGGCAAGAAGAGGCCAACGCCGATGGAGTTCTATAAATCGGCAATCAAAAATCCTCAATTGGCAATATTTCGCCAACCCATGGAGGCTGTATGATTATGAAATATAAAATGGATAGAAGTTTGGGAGAAAGAGCCTAATGGTCGCCTGGGCTTCTGCACTTTCCAAGACCCGCAACATGCTTAAGCAGGTCTTTTCGCCATCGGTCGGCGATGTTGACGAACTCAATATTGAAGACCTCGAAGAGATTCTCCTTCGGTCCGATGTTCCGGTGCGATTGGTCATGGAAATTGTAGACCAACTTGCCTCCGCCCCTCGTAAGGTTTCCCGCAAGGAGCTATTACGCGACCTGCTTTTGAGCGAGCTTGGCGAAGCTCATTCCTTTTTCTGGCCAACGAACAAGAACCCGTTTGTCCTTCTATTACTTGGTGTTAATGGCTCCGGGAAAACCACCACCGCCGCCAAGCTCGCCAAACTGGCCAGCGGGCAGGGACTCAAGCCGATGCTCTGCGGATCCGATACCTTCCGTGCCGCGGGCTCCTCCCAACTCAAACTTTGGAGCGAAAAGGTGGGTTGCAACTTTGTGGGCGGCGAAATGGGGGCCGATGCTGCAGGCGTGGCCTATAATGCGGTCGAGGAGGCTATCGCCAACGGCTGCGACCCGGTCATTGTCGACTCCGCCGGGCGGATGCATACCAAGACCCCGCTGATGGACGAATTGCCTAAAATGTGCCGCTCGATGGATAAACGCCACGCCGGTGCACCGCACGAAGTCTGGATGGTGCTCGATGCCTCGTTGGGGCAGAATGCCATCATTCAGGCCAAGCAGTTTCATCAGGTTGTTCCCCTCTCAGGAATCGTCATCACCAAACTCGACGGGTCCTCCAAAGCGGGCTTTCTTTTTTCCGTGCGCAGCGAACTCAACGTGCCGATCCTTTTCACCGGCCTCGGCGAAGGCGAAGACGACCTCGTCCCCTTCGATCCAATAGAGTTTGTTGATGCACTGTTTGGCGAAAGTGGAGGAGAATAAACACGAAGGCTCGAAGAACACAAAGTGGGGTGGATTAGGGTATATATGGGCTTAGTGATCTTAGAGTCTTGGTGTTTAAAATATCATGCATACGGATAAAAAATTCATGATGCGGGCGATTGAACTGGCGAAGTTGGGCGAAGGGTTGACCCGTCCGAATCCGCCGGTGGGTGCGGTGCTGGTGCTGGAAGATCAAGTCATTGCCGAGGGGTGGCACCGTAAGGCGGGCAAAGACCATGCTGAGCGCGACTGCCTTAAAAAACTTCCCCCCATGCCGGTCAACCTGGGCTCTGCCACGCTCTATGTGACTTTGGAGCCTTGTTCCACCCATGGGCGCACACCGCCCTGCACGGATCTGATTTTGGAAAAGGGAATCGGTCGTGTGGTGGTTTCCGTTGAGGATTTGAATCTAAAACACGCCGGGCGTGGATTCGATATTTTGAGAGATGCTGGCGTGGATGTGGTCACTGGAATCTGTGAGGTAGCGGGACACAAACTGATTGCGCCATTCGAAAAATTCATCACCACCGGAATGCCGTACGTCAGCCTCAAACTGGCATCGACACTGGATGGTCGGATTGCGGATAGTGAAGGGAACTCAAAGTGGATCACGGGTCCCGAAGCCCGCGAGCGGGTGCAGGAAATGCGCCGCCGGGCGGATGCGATCATGGTCGGAGCGGCAACGATTATTGCGGATGATCCCTCGTTGCTTCCACGACCCTCCGAAGGCCGCCATCCGTGGCGGGTTGTGATTGGAAAAACCATTCCATCGAATGCGAAGGTCCTGACGGATGAGGCGGCGGAGCAGACCTGGGTGCGTACGGGTTCACTAAAAGAAATTTTAAAGGAACTTGCTGAGCGTGATGTGATGCAGGTGCTTTGCGAGGGCGGTGGAAAGCTTGCGGCCGGGTTGATTGAAGAAGGATTGGTGGATGAATTTTATTTTTTCATCGCCCCTAAATTAATGGGCGCGGACGGGATTCCAAACTTTGCCAAAAGAGGCGGGTTGATGGCCGATATAAAAAACCTGAAGTTCCAAACCATGGAACAGCTGGGTGATGATGTGTTGATTAAAGCGAAATTGGAGAAATAGGAATGTTTACAGGAATTGTGCAGCGGCTAGGAAATATTACCGAACTTAAAATGGATGGCACGGCCGGGAGGATCACGATGATACCGAACCGGCCATTCGATAAATCGATTGGTCTGGGCGACAGCATTGCCGTGAATGGAACCTGCCTGACCGTGGCAGCAATCGAGGCCGATGCCCTCATGTTTGATGTGCTCGGCGAGACATTCGACAAAACCAACCTTGGTGAAAAGAAGCCCGGCGACCTTGTGAATTTGGAGCAGGCACTGGCGCTGGGCGATACGCTCGGGGGGCATATTGTGACCGGTCATGTCGATAATACCGGCACGGTGGCGAAAGTGGAGGAAGTGGGGCGCGACTTTAAATTTACGATCGAATGCTCGCGCGACATGCTGATGTTGATGGTTTACAAAGGTTCAATCGCCATTGATGGCATTTCGCTGACCGTGGCTGAGCTAACCGATACCGGCTTCATTGTCTACATCATCCCGCACACGATCCAGGAAACGGACATGTCGGAGTTCAAGGTTGGAACCCAGGTTAACCTTGAGGCCGATATTCTCGGCAAGCACGTCCAGCGCATCCTCGAATTTGGCGGCGGGCAGGATTATCGCCTGGATTTGAATGGCTGAATGTAGACGGAAGCTTACTTCTTTTTGGCGTAACCACCTGCTCCGTTGGATAGGGGCTTGTGCGTTGCTTTATCATTGCAATGGATAGAAAGAATCTGGGGTTCTTCCGCAACGGAGCTGGAAGCCCCGTCTACGGTGATGGCTTTGGCACCAAGCGCGTAGTGCGAGTTCGAATCCATTCTAGAGTTCATGCGCGACAGAGAACCCGCATCTACATTTTGACTTGCTGAAAATAAGGGGTTATGTTCCCGAATTTCCATGGAGACAGGGCAATGAAGGTAGGGAAGATAACAACAGAAGATGAGTACGAGATGGCATTGTTGCGTATCGAGGTTTTGATGGATCTGCCGGAATGTGACTCTGTTGTTGAAGAACTTCATGTGCTTTCAGTTGCTGCCGAGCGCTACGAGGACAAGTTGTATCCGATGGTTCGCCCAAGTATCTCGAAAATTATTCAATTCAGGGAAGAGCAAGCCGGCGTGTTGAGGAAGGGTTCCTAATGTTGCGTAATTTCTTTTTTCTTCTGTTGATTGTTTCCCTGTGCGGGTGCCATGCTCCGATGCATCATGACCATTTGCCGCGTCCCTCTGTGGTGGTTCGCCAGAAGCAAATCTTTTTGGTGATTGATGACGCCGGGTTGGATTTGAATGAAATCCGGCAGTTTATGGAGATTCCTGTCCCGATGACGATTGCAGTGCTGCCGCATCTCAAGAAGACGCGGGAGGTGTGCGTGGAAATCCATCGCCATGCGGATAAGGAATTGATCCTCCACCAGCCAATGGAAGCATACGATGCAACGAAAAAGACGGGGGATGGTGCGATCTACGACCGGACGAACCCGGCGGATGTTGTGAAGATTCTCGATTATAATCTGGCCTCGGTACGTGGGGCCGTGGGAATAAATAATCATATGGGTTCGCGGGTCACGGAAAACGAAGTTTTGATGGATGCTGTATTGTGCTACTGCCGGGCGAACGGACTCTATTTTCTCGATAGCAAAACCGCCTATAATTCCGTCGTTCCGAAGATGGCGGAGCACGAGCACATTCATCTGGAGGAGCGGGATGTTTTTCTGGATATTCAGCACGACCGTGAGAGTGTTCGCCGCGCATGGGGCAACACAGTGGCTAAGGCACGGGAAAACGGCTACGTCATCGCCATCGGCCATATCTGGAGCAAGGAGACCGCCGCCGCCATTCGCGACAGCTACCAAACCCTGCAAAACCAAGGTTATACCTTTCATGTGCTTTCGGAGCTTTACGAATGAAACTTCAAAAAGTTGCAAATAAATCGGTATTGGTAACGGGGTGTTCGTCGGGGATTGGGTTGGCGACGGCGGAGCTGCTGCGATCCAAGGGCTGGACGGTTTTCCCGACGGCACGGAAGGTAGCGGATCTGGATGCGCTACGGCAAGTAGGGTTCGAGGCGATCAAACTGGATGTGGCGTCGAGCGAGTCGATCGCGCAGGCGGTGGATCGGGTACTGGCAAAGAACGGAGGA
This sequence comes from Kiritimatiellales bacterium, assembly GCA_030621805.1. GTDB lineage: Bacteria > Verrucomicrobiota > Kiritimatiellia > Kiritimatiellales > Pontiellaceae > Pontiella. Next base: position 14,148 of record JAUXGY010000004.1, read on the forward strand.
ACGCTGGGTGCGGTGGTGAACAATGCCGGCTTCGGTATGCCGGGTGCAATTGAAGATCTTTCGCGCGATGCCATGCGTTACCAATTCGAAGTGAATCTCTTTGGTCTGCAGGAACTAACCAATCGACTGATCCCTGTTTTTCGAAAACAGGGCTATGGGCGCATTGTGAATATTAGTTCGGTGGTTGGGCGTTTAAGCCTTCCGTTTATGGGCATCTATTCGGCCTCGAAGTTTGCACTTGAGGCGGTAAGTGATGCTTTGCGGGTGGAGCTTTCGCAGGATCAAATCAGTGTGTCGCTGGTGGAACCGGGTCCGATAAAAACCAGCTTTTCCTCCAACTGTGCGGGGCACGGCGAAGAAAAACTGGATCCGGCGGATTCTAAGTTTGGTGCGGCCTACAGAGACTATTTCAAGAAACGCCGCGACGGTGGAATGTCCGAAGACCGCTTTCGCCTTCCGCCGGAGGCCGTGGCGAGCAAGATCCTGCATGCGTTGGAGTCACCGCGTCCGAAGATTCGCTATTGCGTGACCCTGCCGGCCTATCTAGGAAGCTGGGCCGCGCGGTTTGTTCCGGCGATAGTGATTGATCGGTTGATGGTTGGACATGTAAAAAAGCGGTTTGGTTAATGGAGGATGGAACATGAATAAATGGATGCTGCTCGCTCTTGCAACAGGAATTATTTCGGGATGCTCGTCGGTATCCGTGAATCGGGATTTTGATCGTTCAACGGATTTCTCCACCCTGAAAACATTCGCATGGAAATATGCGGAGCAACCGCAAACGGGTGATCCGCAGATCGACAACGACTTGAACGACGAACGGATTCGAAATGCAATCAACACAACGCTGGCAGCCAAGGGTTTTCATTCAGTCGATCCCGCCAAGGCTGATTTCCGGGTGATTTATTTTGTCGAACATCAGCGTAAGCTCAGTTCTGGGTCGATGAGTGTTGGGATGGGGCGGGGGAGTCATGGACGCTATGGTAGCGTTGGCTACAACACCGGTGTCTCTGAATATGATCAGGCCTCTCTGACGATCGATGTGCTCGACTCGGCCGAGGAGAAAATGATTTGGCGGGGTGTGGGATCCCGCGCCTCCTATAAAGGATCCAGCCCGGAAAAAACCACCCGGATCATCCATGAAGCGGTAGAGAAGATCCTGAAAAAGTTCCCGCCTCCATCGAAATAATACGACTATTGTTTGCGGGCATTCGAAATGTATTTCAGCATGGTTTCACCCCGCTCTCGGTCGATGAGCTTGAGGGCTTTTGCCTCGTTCTCAGCTTCGTTCCATCGTTTCAGTTTCCCATAGGTCAGCACGAGCATGTAGCGGGCATTCGCATCTTTTGGGTCCATCTTTAAGGCGGCGGTGTAGGCGCGTGTGGCTTCGGTAAATTTTTTCAATTCGTAGTAGGAGAGTCCCATGTAGTAGTGTGCGGTTACTTGCGTTGGGTCAGCCTCGATAGCCTTTTCATACTGACGGATGGCCTGAGTATAGTTTTTCGCGGTATGCAGTTTTGATCCGGCGGCGATGTATTGCGCGGCTGCTTCCGGGTTGGTTTGTCGAGGAGGCTGCCCCATGTTTTCTGAAGGTGTTCTTTTCAATCGAGCAATAGCCTGATTGGCGCTGCTGGCTTGTAAGGCTCCCGCTCCCGCTTTTTCGAGGTATTTTTGATACCATTCCATTGCACTCGTGCCGTCGTGCCGCCATTGGTCATAGATTACGGCCAGGTTGTAGATGGCCGGGGTGTAGTCAGGATAGGTGGTTATGATTTGTTTAAGGCGTGCGACAGCGTTGTCGCTGCCGGTGTTTAGATGCAGTTGCGCAAGCGCAAGCGCATTATGCCCCGCGGGATCCGTAGGATTCTCCTTAAGCCCAATAGCAATCTCTGATGTGGCCTTTTTCCACTCCTTTTGCTGGATGTAGATCAGCCCGGTAAAGCCGTGGGCCAGGGCATTCCGCGGCTGTTCGCCCATAATTTTTGTAAATTCGAACCGGGCCTGATCCAGTTGTCCCGTGTAGTAGAGCGTCATTCCGCGGTTCAGGTTTGCGCCGGTCAGCTCTCCGGACAATCGGCAGGATTCGCTGAATTTTTCAACGGACTCTTCTTTTTTGTCGAGGCTCCAAAGAATGATGCCCAGCTGGTTGTTGGCTAAGGCTCTCTTTTCTTTGTCGGAAAGTTTACGAATCGCCTTTTGCATTTGACCTTGGGCACGCGACAAGTCGCCATGCTGCCATGAGGCCATCGCTTTGTTGTATTCTTTTTCCCCGCTTCGTTCTCCACATCCGAAAAATAGGGTAAAGAGCAGACAAAGGCCACTTCCGGTAATCAATAGGTTTTTGTTTTTCATTCCAGATTTATTCCTTTAACCCACACCTGTCGTGTGCGGGGTCCATCAAACTCACACAAAAAGAGGCTCTGCCACGTACCCAGCTGAAGTTGTCCCTTCTCCACGAAAACCTGGACGGACGAACCCATCATGCTGGCTTTTACGTGCGCCGCCGTGTTGCCTTCGGCATGGCGATAGCCGTTATTCCATGGCACCATCCGGTCGAAAACCTGTTCCATATCGGCGAGGACATCCGGATCGGCATTCTCATTGATCGTTACGCCCGCTGTTGTATGCGGGATGAAAACCGTGACCACGCCATCCGTTAATCCTGCCGCCAGAACCGCGTCGGCCACGGGGCGGTCAATATTCAAGAAATCGGTCCGCGCGCGGGTTTTTACGGTAAAGGGGTTCATGGAGAGCCACTTTATCCGAACCTCGTAAATTTTGAAGCGGAAAGTGTCCGTGTGGGGAAAAAAGTGGAGGAAGGCTTCCTTTTCCTAGGTCTTTGCGATGTAATGCCCAGATCAATAGAGAGGAAGGGGAGACTTGGACATACTGGAGGATCATTTTATCGCGTTGCTTACAATGGTGCTTCTATTGTTATGCTCGGCCTTCTTTTCGGGAACGGAAACGGCGCTATTTTCGCTGACGCGCGAGCAGGTCAAGCGGGTGCGGGGGCAGGGGCATCAGGTTGAAAAGCTATTGACCCTGCTGGCGGGCAATCCATCCGGGCTTCTGGTGGCTATTTTGTTCGGCAATATTGTGGCGAATATCTTTTTTTTCAGCATTAGCGTGGTGATTTTCCGCGACGTGGGAATCCGGTATGGAGCGTACTGGGAGGCCGCTTCCGGCATACTTATGCTTCTGCTGGTGATTCTGGGCGGGGAAATTCTACCCAAGGCTGCCGGGATTTCCTTTGCCGAGCGGTTGGTACGGATAAATGCTCCGCCGCTGCATGCCTGGTTTCGCTTTATGGGCCCGGTGCGGAGGGTGCTTGAGGTTGTGGTGCGCCACCTCGAACCCGCCGGGAATCACGATAGCCAGCTGAGTGCCGGAGAGTTGAAAATGCTGATTGATGTCACCCGGCACGATCCAACCTTCGGAACGCAGGAAAAGGCCATCGTAGAAGATATTGTCAACCTTCCCGAGATCCGAGTCCGCGAGCTGATGGTGCCGCGCGTAAAGCAGCTCTTTCGCCGTGTGGAGAGTCCATCGGGGCAATCCCTTATTGATGCGGCCGAGCGGGAGATGGATTTGATCCCCGTCTACCACGGGGACGAGGATAATATTGCAGGGGTGGTTGAGGTACGTGATCTTTTTATCAACCCAGACCCCGCGCTTCCGCTAGGTCGGTTCATTAACCCCGTTCGCTTTGTTCCGGAAACCAAACGGGCGGATGAAATGTTGCGCGAGTTTTTGGCCGAGGGGTTGCGGATGGTCTGTGTGGTGGATGAATACGGCGGGTTGGCCGGTACGGTTTGTCTTGAAGACTTGCTCGAAGAGGTTGTGGGGGAGTTCGATGTGCTGGAGGTGCCATCGGTCGAGCAACTGGGCGAAAGCACCTATCGTCTGCAGGGCAGCCTTGGAATTCGTGAATGGCGCAGCCTGTTTGTGGGATTCCTTCCCGACGAAGTGGTCCGCACGCTTGCGCTGGACACGGTTAGCGGATTAGTGGTTTCGTTGCTGAAAAATATGCCGAAATCGGGGGACGTTGCCCGAGTTCAGAATCTAAAATTCACGGTTGAACAGGTGCGTTCAAACCGTATCGAATCTGTACTTCTCGAACTTTCGGCGAATAAGGAAGGGGGTGCGGCATGAATCTGACCTTCGTACTTTCCGTTCTGGTGGCCTTCCTCTTTTCAGCCCTGTTTTCAGGAGTGGAAACCGGAAGCTACATGATCAACCGTATCCGCCTGCGCCATCGCGAGATGGAGCGGAGTCCATCGGCGGTGACCCTTTCGCAACTATTGCGCAACCCGCTG